>NZ_JBQFOD010000021.1:0-50047 GCF_056533095.1 Ruegeria sp. H3
CATCCTGTGGCATCAACTGGACTTGCTAGGGTGGCAGTTGATGTCACTGGAAAAGCCCCATCTCCGCGCTTGGAGTTGGGGTTTTTCATTATGCAGCCTCGTTGTTGGGATCGGTGCGCCGGGTCGCCAGCCAGGCGTTCAGATCGGCACCGTGATAGGCGATCCGCCGACCGAGGCGGATAAAGGCCGGACCACACATGCGGTGGCGCCATTGAGCCAGCTTCTCGCGGTTTCCCAGCAATTTCATCTCAGGGTCTTCTGGGAAGTAGACCCGGTCGTCATTGAAGACGTTTGCCATCGTTGAAATCCTCTTGGATCAGTTGCGATGGCTCCCAATTGTGGGCAGCTTTGCCGAAGTGTCACCAGACTTTTTATTGCGCTTAAGCGTCTTCCCGAAGTGAGAAAATGCTTAAGCGGTTTTCCTGAACAACGCTTCGTAACTTGATTTGAAAGGCTCTTCTGAACGCAACGCCGTTCCATAGTCCGCATGAGTTTTTCGCGATTTTGGGAAGTCCGCTTGTTTATCAACTGACTTTTCCAAGGCTTGCTCGATTATTCGTTCTTCGCTGACCAAACCAACCGCGCTAGATAGTTGCTCGATTTCTTGCATCAGCAGTTCCAGGTTCTGAAGTCTACGATCCCGGGATGCACGTGCCCCGGCTTCGCCAGCATTTTTTTTTGGGTGTTTGCCGCCAGAATTGCTGCAGCTTCAGTGCCACCTGAGATAGCCTCAATTTCCTTGGTTATGTAGCCCGCAGTAAAGTCGTCGTTTGTTATGAACTGCGACAAGAGTAGTTTCGCTGAGAGACTAGCCAGAGACGAGTCAGGGAAGTGGTTCAAGCAAAACTCAAATTTAGCAACTGCTGTCCAATTTTCACCAAAGGTGTTTCTCATCCAGGCAACATGTTCGTCGCCCAACCAATCGAGAACACTTGGCAGAATACTGTAGTCCTTTTTTGATATGACCCCCGCTTCGGCTAGCGCTTCGTAACAGACAAAATGAACCGCATCGTGATCGCCAGATCCAAACATAAATGACAGCATTCCGGAGGGGTCCAGGCCTCCATTTCCAACTATTTCTTTCAATCTCTTGGGAAAACCAAATTGGTCTCCGTATGTCATCCCAACTGGCATAGACGCTACAGCCGCTTCTTCTGTCGCGAAATAGCTTAATCCCACGACCTCTTTGTCTAGTCCTGTCCTAGTCGTTATCCAAACTTCCCAAACTGTATCTCCGTCCCTTGTTTCTCTGAAATCATCACTAAATGAGTTTTTCAGAGACGCTACAGACGGGCTTGGGAACGCCCCCACAGTGACGGGGGATGCTTCGTGATGAATAACCTCTGTAAGCCGATTAGGCTTTGTCCATTTTTTATCCGTCATCAACTCATATCCATCTAAAATGCTAAACTGACACAGACCTGGACCACTCTTCCATCAATTCTCGCCGCCGTTCCAACATATCCGACCGCGCGTACGCACGCTCCACATCTGAACCAACCTGATGGGCCAAAGCCGCCTCTGCCAATTCACGCGGCGCATTAGCAGCTTCCGCTGCCCAATCCCGAAACGAACTGCGGAACCCGTGTACGGTGACGCCATCCTGCCGCATCCGGCGCAGCAGCATCAGCATCGACATGTTCGACAAAGGCTGATGCCGCTTTTGCCCCTCGAACACATAGTCAGAGGCCAACGCGTGCAGCGGCTCCAGAATGGCCAGCATTTCGTCGGTGAGAGGGACACGATGGACCTGCCCGCCTTTCATGCGCTCCGCCGGGATGGTCCACAGGCGCGCATCGACATCAACCTCGGGCCACTTCATCTCTAGCACCTCTGAGGTTCGGCAGGCGGTCAGAATGGTGAACTGCAGCGCCTTGGCGGCCATGGCTGAACGGGTCTGTAGCTCGGCATAGAATGCGGACACTTCCTGCCACGGCATCGCGTCATGGTGCTGGACCTTGGCTTTGACGGTTGGCAGCACTTTACCTTCGCGGATAGCGGTCACCGGGTTCTCGCCCGAGCGGAAGCCCTTGGACTTTGCCACATCGAGCACCGTCTTGATCCGCTGCGACAGTCGCTTTGCGGTTTCGTGTTTCTCGGTCCAGATGGGGGACAGGCACATCAACACTTCGGGCTGATCAATGCTGTCGACTGGCATGCGCCCGATCTTTGGGAACGCATAGTCGCGCAAGGTGTTGAGCCATTGCTGGCCGTGTTTGGCATTCTTCCATGTTGGCAGGCGGTCAATGTGAACTTGTCGGCTGAGTTCCTCAAAGGTCGGGATTTCACGCTGGGCGTTGAAACGCGGGTTCAGCCCGGACTTTGCCATGCGTCGATATTCGAGGGCTCTTTCTCGAGCCTGGTTTAGTGTGACGACATCAGCGCCACCTAACCCGAAATCCGTGCGCAGCGGAGCGCCCTTGCGGTTCTTCTGTCCTTTGACCGTTACACGCACGATCCAGCGCCGTGCACCCGATGGATCAACAACAAGGTACAAGCCAGAGCCGTCACCATGCCGACCAGGGCCAAGATTCTCAACCAGCTTCTTTGTCAGCTTCCCGCCGAGTGCGGACATGAAAATACCACAAAATATACCACTCAATGAAAGCATACTTGTGTTATCGGATAAAATCCAATGAAACCCACCAGCGTGGCTATGGCCATAAAACACAGAGGTTTATACAACCTAGTGCGTCTCACCAAGATTTAGGAATATCACCAAGTGGCGGACCGAGGAGGATTCGAACCCCCGACCCCTTGATTCGTAGTCAAGTACTCTATCCAGCTGAGCTATCGGTCCGCGTTGGTGAGGCGCTATTTAGACCCGGCACGGTGGACGTGCAAGTCGATTCTGTAAAAAATCCTCAAAAAGTCTCGTCTCCGCGGGGCAGCCTTATTTCAAAGGTCGTTCCATCGGGTCCGGTGTCTTTCAGCACCAGATCCCCGCCATGGCCGCGCACCAGTTCCTGCGAAATTGCAAGACCTAGGCCAGACCCGCCCTTACGCACACCACCCTCAAACGGGGTGAACAGGTTTTCCCGCGCTTTGGGTGGCAGCCCGGGGCCTGTATCGCTGACTACGATGCACCAGATGCTCTCCAACTCGCACCCCACGATGACGATCCGACCCGGTTTTCCAGAGGCGACCAGCGCCTGCCGCGCATTGCGGACAAGGTTCATGATGACTCGGTACAATTGCTCAGGGTCGGCACGTGCGACCAGGTCGTTCGGTACTTCGTTCGCAATCTCAACACAGGCGTCGGCCACCGCCAATTGCTCGCTTGCAGCCACGTCCGCAGCAATGTCGCGAACCTTTACCATGTTCAGAGTTGGCGCGGGTTCTTCTGCACGGCCAAAGGCAAGTGTGCTTTCGCAAAGGGAAACCGCTCGGGTGATCGAGTTGACCAGCTTCGGTGCCATGCGTTTGACCAAAGGATCATCACTCGCCTCAATCCGGTCCGTAAAAAGCTGCGCCGATGTCAGGATATTCCGCAAATCGTGGCTGACCTTGGCCACGGCACCACCCAATTGCGCCAATCGCTCGCGCTGTTTCAACGCCTGTGTCAGGTCCGTTTGCAGCATCTGTAAGGCTTCTTCCGCCTCGCGCAGTTCGGTCACTTTCGAACTCGGCGAGATGATGCCACGCGCATCCTCGGGCGCGCTAGCATAGCGCTGCATATAGCCGACAACACTTTTGATCGGACGAACAAGAACAACACGTACTGCGAGAAACAGCAGCGACGCCGTTATGATCGAGATAACAAATGACAGTCCAAGGATTCGAAGGCCATAGTCCACCATCGCCATCCGCAAAGGTGCGCTTTCCATGGTCACTTCGATTAACAAACCAGCCCGTTTGACAGGTTCTCCGATCACACGAATTACTTCGTTCTCGACCGTGAATATCCGTGTCATCGCATCACGGATTAGAATCCAGGGGCCTGCATCCCGCAGATCGTAAGTATTGGTGATCTGTTCTGGGATGGGTGAGGACAGCATCAACTGACGCACCTCATCACGTCTGAGTACGACATTATAGACGCCCGCGTTTTCCAGCAGTTCGGCCTCAAGCTCATCGGCAAGCATGTCATCGGCTAACAGCGCCAGCGATGCGATCTGCGCGCGCTCCAGCCGGTTTAGTAGAAAGTCTTCCCGGAAGCGCGCGATTGACGGGACAAAGATCAGGATTTCGGCCAGCATCACGAAGACCGTCGTCAAGATCAGGAAACGGCCCGACAGCGAGTTCAATTGACGCTCCTTCTTTGGGTCAGGGAATCCAGCGCTGGACGAACCTGACCGCTCGTTTAACTGTCTGATTCTCAAACAGCCTCGGCGAGAAATAAGCACCCGCGACGCGTTTGTTAAGCTCTCCGATCGTCGGATAGGGCGAAACCATCGCGGCGATCTGACCCATCTTGAGGTTATTGGCCAGCGCCAGAGACCACAAGTTGATCAACTCTCCGGCCTGATGCCCCACGATTGTTGCGCCAACCGGGCGGCCTTTGACGACCATCACCTTGATGAAACCCTTGGTCTTTCGTTCAGAAATCGCGCGGTCATTGTGATGATAGTCAAACCGGGCGATTTCCATCGCCTCACCATGTTGTTCGCGGGCTTGCGCCTCTGTCAAACCAACCTGAGCGAGTTCCGGGTCGGTATAGGTTGCCCAAGGAATATGCGCTGTTTTGGCTTTTGAGGGCAGTCCGAACAAAGCTGACCGAATAATAATGCCAGCATGATACCCTGCAACATGGGTGAATTGCAGCCCACCTGCGACATCGCCAATCGCATAAACCTTGCGGTTGGTCGTACGTAATGCGTCGTCAACCTTGATACCGGTGCGTGTTCGGTCGATTCCAGCAGCCTCAAGGTTCAGACGATCCACATTCGCCTTGCGCCCGGCGGCCATCAACAGATGGGTGCCTGAAATGATATCGCCGTTCTCGGTCACAACTTCGATCTTACCGTCCTCACCACGTATCTGAGCGACCATGGCTTGCTCGCGGATATCGATGCCTTCTGCCCTCAAGGTGTCCACAACCACGGCCGCAGCCTCAGGGTCATCCTTGCTCAGCGCCTTCATGCCTTCGATCACTGTAACTTTGCAGCCAAACCGGATATGCGCTTGCGCCATTTCCATGCCGATAGGCCCTCCACCGATGATCAGCAGATGGTCCGGTTTGTCGCGCAGATCGAAAACGGTCTCGTTGGTATAATACGGCACATTTTCCAAACCGGGGATCGGAGGGACCAACGGAGATGACCCGGTCGCAATCACAACACGGCGCGCGGTGATCACGGTGTCCCCGGCGTGAACCTCGGTTGGCGTCAGGAAGGTGCCAAACTCTCGGATGACTGTCACGCCAAAGCCCTCGAACCGCTCCTGACTGTCCATCGGCTCGATCTGAGAGATTACATCATGAACGTGATCTTTCGCTGCACCATAGTCGACCTGAGGCACAACATTCGCCACTCCAAACGACGTGGCGTGCCCCTGCGCGTGAGCCGCTTTACCACTTGCGATCAGCGCCTTTGACGGGACGCAGCCAAAGTTCAGGCAGTCACCACCCATCTTGTGGCCTTCCAGCAGGATCACGTCGGCCCCCATCTGTGCGGCTCCTGCGGCAACTGACAACCCGCCCGATCCGGCTCCGATCACCAGGATATCCGTCTTCACTTTCTTCATGCGTTCAGGTGTCCTTTTTGCCGCGCAGGGCTTTGATCACAATTGGCAACGCGGCCAGCACACAAAGGCCGATGATCGGGCCGATCACAAACGGTTCCCACAAAAGGGATACATCAGGCGTTTCACCCCGATCGAACACACCGCCCAGCCCGACGCCGATCCACGTGTACACGATCCCGCCCGGAATAATCCCCAGCGCTGTGGTGATCAGGAAGTTACGAAACTTCACGCCGACCAATGCGGGCACCAGATTAGCGACAAAGAAAGGCACAACTGGAACCAGCCGCAAGAGGAACAGCACAGAAATCTCGTTCTCGCGCAGCCCGTCCTTCAGCTTTTTGACCGTGCCTTCCGAGGATTCCAACCGCGCGGTCAGTGATTCACCCAAACCCCAACGGGCGGCCAGGAAAATCGCCGATGCGCCAATCGTCGCCGCGAAAACGTTGAAAACCGTTCCCGCGAACAAGCCAAACAGGAAGCCACCGGTCATAGAAGCCACGGCTGCACCGGGCAAGGAGAAGGCCACAATCACGATGTAGATTGCGATAAAGGCACCGGCCATGGCCCAGTAATTTGCATCCCGCCATGCCAGAAGCGCCTCACGATTATCGCGCAAGGTCTCAAAGCTGAGGTAATCGCCAAGCGTGAAGAACCCCAGCGCTGCGACCGTAAGGATCACCAGCAGTGGAATATGGCGCGCAACGCCGCTGCGCGGGGGCTGGGTCGTTTCACTCATAGGCTCATCCGGCTTGATCTGTTTCATTCTGACCCCAACATGCGTTGCCCGACCGCCAAACGACAGGTCCCTCACGCGGCCTTGAACTATGTGGCAGGGAATGTGAGAGTTTCGGGTGCAAAACCAGGAATCTGAAACCTTTTCGACGGCCCGGTTACAGAATTGTTGCAAAAGGCGTCAAAACCCCTGTCTTGGGGTTTGACTTACCCCCCGCTTAGCAGTAGAGGACGGGCTTCGAACACTAGGGCCAGGCGAATCCGCGCCGCACCCACCGCTATAGATTGGAGACGGAGCGATGAAACGCACCTATCAGCCTTCGAACCTGGTTCGCAAACGCCGCCACGGTTTCCGCGCGCGCATGGCTACCAAGGCCGGCCGTAAAATCCTGAACGCGCGCCGCGCACGTGGCCGCAAGTCGCTGAGCGCGTAAACCGCTCGACCTGTCAGGTACTGAACATGACGCCGCCGGAGGCCCCTGAGGTTGGTAAGAACCACCCCCGGGAAAAGCCCCCGGCGGCTTCTGTTTGCGCGCCAGTATCTTTGACTGCACTTAAGAACCGGCCTGATTTCCTGAAAGCCGCGCGCGCGCGCAGGCAAGGCACATCGTCGATGATGGTACAGGCCCGCAAGCGCGCGCCGGACGAAGCACCCGGTATTCGGGTTGGGTTCACCTGTTCCAAGAAAGTTGGCAACGCTGTCGCCCGAAACCGCGCCAAACGGCGCTTGCGCGAAGCAGCGCGTGCCATTCTGCCCACCCGAGGTCATGACGGGTGGGACTATGTGCTGATCGGACGCGCCGATGTCACCGGGTCCTGCCCCTATGACTCTCTGCTGAACGATCTGAAATACGCGCTGCGCAAAATCCATGGCACGGGCAAATGACCTTTCTGGCTCATATCATCGCCCTGCCCGTCCGGGCGTATCGGTTGATCTTTAGCCCCTGGGTTGGCTTCAACTGCCGCTATCAACCCACTTGTTCTGCCTATGCGCTGGAAGCGCTGGAAAAGCACGGGGCGATTAAGGGGGCATGGCTGGCCGCGCGCAGAATCGGGCGGTGCCATCCCTGGGGCGGCGACGGGTACGATCCGGTTCCAGAGTGCCAGGCGTGTAAAGACAAAACCTGATGCTCAAAACCTGGCATTTATCTTGCCGGGGTGCCTCAAACTCTTTAGGGCAGGTCCATGTTTGACGAAGCAGATGATATCCACCCGCTTTTCGCTGGCGCGCCCTCGACCACCGAGTTCAAGAAACTACGCAAGCGTATTGTGCGCCAGACCCGTGAAGCCATTGAACACTACGGGATGGTGAACCCCTCTGCCCATGACAAGGACGGCAAGCCGCCCCGGTGGCTGGTCTGCCTGTCCGGAGGCAAAGACAGCTACACCCTGCTGGCCGTTCTCTATGAGTTGAAATGGCGCGGCCTGCTGCCCGTCGATCTGCTGGCCTGCAATCTGGATCAGGGCCAACCCGGTTTTCCCGCCACCGTCCTGCCTGAATTTTTGGAACGCATGGATGTACCCCACCGGATCGAATATCAGGATACCTATTCGATCGTAGTCGATAAAGTCCCGCAAGGCCGTACATATTGCGCGCTGTGTTCTCGCCTGCGTCGCGGCAACCTGTATCGCATCGCACGCGAAGAAGGGTGTTCAGCCGTTGTACTGGGCCATCACCGTGACGACGTTTTGGAAACCTTCTTCATGAACCTGTTCCATGGCGGTCGTTTGGCCACTATGCCGCCCAAGCTGGTCAATGAAGAGGGCGATCTGTTCGTCTTTCGCCCACTGGCCCATGTGGCCGAAGCGGATTGCGAGAAATTTGCCAATGCAATGCGCTACCCGATCATCCCCTGCGATCTGTGCGGCAGTCAGGACGGGTTGCAACGCCAACAGGTCAAACAAATTCTCGATCAATGGGAAAAGAACAGTCCCGGTCGGCGGCAGGTCATGTTCCGCGCCCTGACTAATGCCCGACCGTCGCACCTGCTGGACCCCAAACTGTTCGATTTTGCAGGGCTTTCTTTGGATCCGGACAAAAAACCCGAAGATTTGGGTGAAATTCCGCATCTGCGTTAACGGCTGACTCAGATTGGTTTCATACGGTCGGGGCCTGTGATCATCTCTCAGGGCCTGGAAACCGATGCGGAACCTACCTTCTTTTGACCGTCTGTCGCGTAGCTTCGCGTCGCTGCTGAACTCCTCATCTGCTCTCGCCTTCATTCCCGCACTCAGCCTTGGTGCGTTCTGGATCGGGGGTGAACGTGCGCTTGTCGCCGCCGCTTTGGGCCTGCCGTTGATCGCCGCGGCAGTCGGCCGGTTTGGGTCAAAGGCTGGTGGGACGTTTGGAACTCACCAAGCAGGTGGTCTTCTCACCAACGACCGCTTCGATGCAGAGTTGGAGGCGGTCTTTCAAGGTTCAAAACAAAGCGGGGAAATGTCCGCTTGTATTGCCATTGCGCTCGACGATTACACACAGCTTCTTGACCTGCATGGCGAGGCCGCGACGAACCTGATATCGGAGCAGGTCTGCAATCGCATTCTCTCGGTCATTCGCAGCCAGGACTTTGTAACCCGGTTGGCAGGCAACAGGATTCTGATTGCTCTGCGCCCAGCGCAGCACCTGGATCTTGAGGCCTGTATACAAATGGCGGGGCGCATTCAGTCAGCCATCGAAGATCCGATACCGCTGAACGGCACCGGCATCTATGTCTCGTGCTCCATAGGGTTCTGCCTCAGTTCAGGCGAACCTAACGGGACCCCG
Organism: Ruegeria sp. H3; assembly: GCF_056533095.1. Lineage (NCBI taxonomy): Bacteria > Pseudomonadati > Pseudomonadota > Alphaproteobacteria > Rhodobacterales > Roseobacteraceae > Ruegeria > Ruegeria sp. H3. The sequence goes on from NZ_JBQFOD010000021.1 coordinate 9,182, forward strand.
GAAATGTGGAAGGACGCCGCCAACAACGCCTTGATCGAGGCGCAACAGAATGGCCCATCCACGATTCGCGCCTATTCGTCGGATACACGCCGCCGGTCGCGCATTCGTACCAATCTGAAAAAAGAGTTCGAGACCGCGCTGAACAGCGGCGAAATCCGCCCATGGTTTCAGCCTCAAATCTCTACCGATACCGGCAAGGTCACCGGGTTTGAAGCGCTGGCAAGATGGGAGCATCCGCAAAAAGGCGTATTGGGCCCGCACGTGTTTCTGCCCTTTGCGGAACAGGCCGAGATGATGGAACGTTTCGGACAGACCATCCGCCATCATGCGTTCAAAGCCATGCGTGACTGGGATCGGGCCGGAGTAATCGTGCCGCGGATCGGCATTAATTTCTCATCGGATGAGCTGCGAGACCCCGGCCTGATCGATCGCTTAAAATGGGAGATGGATCAATTCGACCTCACCCCAGACAGGCTGGCGGTTGAAATTCTGGAAACTGTTTTTTCCCGCAGACCCGATGACGTAATCACGCGGAATGTCACCAGCATGGCCGCGCTTGGATGCTGTATTGATCTGGACGATTTTGGCACCGGACATGCCTCAATCGCGTCGATCAAGCGGTTTCAGGTCTCCCGGATCAAGATCGACCGGTCCTTTGTTGCCAAATCCGATCAAGACCCAAGCCAGCAACAGCTTGCAAGCGCGATCCTGACCATGGCGGAGCGCCTGAAGGTTGAAACCCTGGCCGAAGGTGTGGAAACCCCAGGGGAACACGCCTTGATGGCACAGCTTGGTTGCAACCATGTTCAGGGCTTTGGCATTGGGAAACCCATGCCGTTCGAGAAAACACTGGATTGGATTGCCGCGCATCGCAACAAGGTCAACGGTGTTCCGAAGATTGGCCGGCAAACGGGATCACAAGGCGGATTTTAAGCCCTATATGGATGATCCGTGACGAATTGACAGCCGATTCCGCTTGACCTTTGGGCCTGCACTCTGTTGAACCCTGCGGGTGTCTTTCACTGCTCAAGGTGGCTGTCCCAGATGGACGATCAGAATAAGAACCTCATCCTCGCAACCGCGCTCAGCTTTCTGGTGATCCTGGTCTGGTTCGTGCTGTTCCCTCCGCCGGAACCCAGCACTGTGGCAGAGGATGCTGAGATCGCGGCAATAGATGAGGCCGAGATTCAGACGCCCAGCGCAACTGCAAGTGGCACCGTAGATGAAGCTACCGCCGCCGCCGAAGACACACTACCCGAAGAACAGGCCCCGCGCGTCGAAATCGACACGCCCCGCCTAAAAGGCAGCCTGTCACTGTCGGGCGGACGTATCGATGAGCTGTTCCTGAAAGACTACAAAGTCTCGATCGAAGAAGACGCACCGATTGTCGAGCTGCTGTCGCCGGTTGGGTCAAACTCTGCCTACTACGCGCTGTATGGCTGGGCGCCGGGCGCGGGCGTTTCGGGCGAAGACGTCCCCGGCCCCAACACCTTGTGGACGTTGGAACAGGGTGAAACCCTGAGCCCGGACAGCCCGGTAACGTTGGCGTGGGAGAACGGCAACGGGCTGACCTTCCGCCGCACCATTTCTGTCGACGACAACTACATGTTCTCGGTGACCCAATCCGTCGAAAACGCCACCGCGTCCGAAGTCAGCATGGCCCCCTACGGCATTCTGGCGCGCCATGGCATTGGCGAGGATGGCGATCTGCCGGGCTTGAAAAACTTCTTCATCCTGCATGAAGGGGCCATGGTCATGGCCGATGGCGTGCTGGATGAGATCGACTACGGCGATGTGCGCGATTTCGACATCGATCCGAACGAACGCGCGCAGGCCGAAGTTTTTCAGGTGAAAGAGGGTGGTTGGGTTGGTTTCACAGACCACTACTGGATGACAACCCTGATCCCTGCCGAAGGCGCGACGTTCAAGGCCGCTGCAAAATACGACGCTCGGCGCAAAATCTACCAGACCGAGACGGTGCTGCCGACAATCGCAGTAGCACCGGGCACGACCGAACAGACCACAACGCGGCTGTTTGCTGGTGCAAAAGAGTGGGAAACCATTCGCGAGTACCAAGCTGAGGGTGTGCAGAAATTCATCGAAAGCATCGATTGGGGTTGGTTTGCCTTCCTGACTAAACCGATCTTCTGGCTGCTGCACAATATCAACCTGCTGATCGGCAATATGGGCTGGTCGATCATCGGCCTGACGCTGATCATCAAGGCCATTCTGTTCCCGCTGGCGTTCAAATCCTATGTCTCGATGGCGAAGATGAAGGAATTGCAGCCGCAGATGGAGGCCCTGAAAGAAGCCGCAGGCGACGACCGTCAGAAGATGCAGCAAGGCATGATGGAGCTGTACAAGAAGGAAAAGGTGAACCCGGCTGCGGGCTGCCTGCCGATCCTGATGCAGATCCCGATCTTTTTCTCGCTCTATAAGGTGATCTTTGTCACCATCGAACTGCGGCAGGCCCCATGGTTCGGCCCGTTCCAGGACCTCAGCGCGCCGGACCCGACCTCGATCTTCAACTTCTTTGGACTGCTGCCTTGGGCCGCACCTGCGCCCGAAAGCCTGATGGCACTGATCTTCATCGGTATCCTGCCCTTGCTACTGGGTATCTCGATGTGGATGCAGCAGAAACTGAACCCGGCCCCAACCGACCCGACCCAAGCGATGATCTTTGCCTGGATGCCATGGGTCTTCATGTTCATGCTGGGCGGGTTTGCCAGTGGTCTGGTCGTCTACTGGATCGCGAACAACACCATAACCTTCACGCAGCAATATCTGATCATGCGCAGCCAGGGATATACGCCAGATGTGTTCGGCAATATCAAATCGGGCTTCAAGCGAACGCCAAAGACGGATGACAAATGACCGGCACTGTAACCTGCATATGGCGACACCCCATCAAAAGCCATGGGCGGGAGAGCCTGACTGACGTGACATTGACCCCCGGGCAGACTATGCCCGGGGATCGCGTTTGGGCAGTCGCGCATGAGGCGTCAAAGGCTGATGGATCAAAATGGGTGCCCTGCGCCAATTTCAGCCGTGGATCAAAAGCGCCCAGCCTGATGGCGATAACCGCTCAGCTTGAAGGGGAAACCCTTACCCTCAGCCATCCCGACAGGCCCGATCTGCGCTTCGATCCGGAGAACGAACAAGACGTGTTTCTGGACTGGGTGAAGCCTTTGATGCCTGCTGACCGAGCCGCCTCGGCGCGGATCATTCGTGTGCCCGGTCGCGGTATGACGGACAGTGACTACCCCTCGATCAGCCTGTGCAACATGGCTTCGCACCGCGCGGTTGCGCAGAAACTGGGGCAGGAATTGTCGATCGCGCGCTGGCGCGGCAATATCTGGTTCGATGGTCTGCCCCTATGGGAAGAATTCGATTGGCTGGGCAAGGATGTTCAGATTGGCGAGGCCGTGCTGCATGTGCGCGAACGGATCGTGCGCTGCATGGCCACCACAGCCAATCCTGAAACCGGCGAGCGGGATGCAGACACGCTGGGCGCTCTGAACAGCTGGGGCCATCAAGATTTCGGCGTCTATGCCGAGGTGATCAAAGGCGGCAGGATCAGCCTGGATGATAAGGTGCAGGTGCTATGACCGCCCTGCCCTTTCCCCTAACCGAAGACCCAGACGAAATTTCGCTGGAGCGCGGGCGCAAGCTGTTTGCAGGCCCATCGGAATTCGTCAAAGGCGTCGTTGCCATGAACGGCCTGCCTGCCCCTGACAGGCTTGAGGTCTGTTTTGCCGGGCGGTCCAATGTCGGCAAATCCAGCCTGATCAACGCTCTGACCGGGACCAAGGGTCTGGCGCGCGCCTCAAACACCCCCGGCCGCACGCAAGAGATCAACTTTTTCACCCAAGGCCCCGAGCTGTATCTGGTCGACCTTCCCGGCTATGGCTACGCAAACGCTCCGGTCAAGGTGGTTGAGAAATGGCAGCGGCTGCTCAAGCAATATCTGAGCGGGCGGCAAACCCTGCGCCGGGCTTTCGTGCTGATCGATTCACGCCACGGGGTAAAACCCGTCGACGATGAGATCATGAAGTTGCTGGATACGAGCGCGGTGACTTTTCAATGCGTGATGACCAAGGCCGATAAGGTCAAAGCACAAGATCGGGAAAAGGTTCTGGATCAGGTCCGCACGGCCCTGTCCAAACATCCCGCAGCCTACCCCGAGATTGTGCTGACCTCGTCCGAGAAGGGTGACGGTATCCCAACACTCCGCTCTATAATTGCACATCTCGAATGACCCTGATCCTGCGTGCCATAGGCGCTCTGACGGTACTCGCAGTGCTGACAACCGGCGCAATCCCGCAAGGTTGGATGCCAGCGCAGGACATTGACGGCAAGATCCTGCTGGTGCTCTGCACCGGAGAAGGCACGGTTGAACAATGGGTCGACCTGGACACGGATGAACCGGTTCATGACGATAGCGACACGCGGACAATGTGCCCCTTTGCTGGGCTGACAGCTGGCGTAGATATCCTCGGGATCACCATGATCGTTCCGGCAGACTTCCACATTCAGTCTCGCTGGGACCATTCGGACTTCACCCATCGCAGCGCTGGTTTCTACACGCGTTACGACGCCCGCGGGCCACCCCAAATCTCCTGAAACAGCAAACACTTCTTCACCCTGCGTGCCACGCATGCGGGGCATGTCTGCATATGGAGATTTTCTAATGGCAATCGATAGCCAAAATCCGGGCACGGCCCAAGCGCAGGATACAATTGCGCAAAAATTCTACTTCGCCGCCTGGCGGTGGCACTTCTACGCGGGGATTTTCGTGATCCCATTCCTTATCATATTGGCCGTGACCGGTTTGATGATGATGTTCATCACTCAGTTCGACGGGCGTGACGGCGAAAAGATCGGCGTCACGATTGAAGGCACCGCCTTGCCCGTTTCGGAGCAGGCCGAGGTCGCGATGGCCCAGGTACCCGGTCAGGTCGTGGAATGGATCGGTCCCAAGGCAGAAAATCTGGCCACCGTGTTCCGCGTCAAAACCGAAGCCGGGCACCACATGGTCGCCGTCGACCCCTATGCCGGTCAGGTGATTGAGGTTTGGGACCGTCGGGCAGGTTGGTACGATCTGGCGGACAATATCCATTCGACCCTTCTGATCGGCACCACAGGCGACCGTATCTTGGAAATTGCTGCGGGTCTGAGTTTGGTTCTGGTATTTACCGGCCTTTATCTGTGGTGGCCCCGTGGCAATGGGCTTGCCGCACTTGTCCCGCACCTGAAGGCGCGCGGTCGGGCGTTGTGGAAATCGCTGCACGCTGTAGTCGGCTTTTGGATGTCGTTTCTGCTGATCGTATTCTTGATCTCTGGCCTATCCTGGGCCGGGGTCTGGGGCGGCATGATTGTCCAACCCTGGAGCAGTTTCCCCGCCGAGAAATGGGACAATGTTCCGCTATCGGACGAAACCCACGCCAGCATGAACCATGGGCATCAGAACGATGTCCCTTGGGCGTTGGAACAGACCCCAATGCCCGCCTCGGGTTCGAATGTGGGGATCACAGGCGTGCCAGAGGGCGCAAGCGTCGATATCGACGCATTGGTCGAACTCGGCACGGCTCTGGGCATGGCAGGGCGGTTCCGGGTGGCCTATCCCAGCGGGGAAGCGGGGGTTTGGACGCTGAACCGTGACAGCATGAGCAGTGACTCAACTGACCCGGTGAACGATCGAACCGTACATGTGGATCAGTACACAGGCAAAATCCTGGCCGATGTGCAGTATGCGGACTATTCGCTGATGGGCAAGGCCATGGCTGTTGGCATCCCGTTGCATATGGGGTTGATGGGCATTTGGAACTTTGTTCTGAACCTGGTTTTCTGCCTATCAGTGATCTTTGTCTGCGTCTCGGGCGTGGTGATGTGGGTTAAGCGACGTCCGCAAAAAGCCGGCCGTTTGGCCGCTCCACCCATGCCGGCAGAACTGCCCTTTTGGAAAGGTGCTGTTCTGATCGGGTTGTTCACGGCCATGGCTTTCCCATTGGTTGGTTTGACCCTAATGGCCGTTCTTGCCTTTGACTTGCTCATCCTCAGCAACATTCCCGCGATGAAACGCGCGATGAGCTGAGCTGAACACGGGCCGCGCCAAGCCGGCGCGGCCTCAGATTGCAGCAATTGCCCGGTATGGTCTTGGCAGCCCGGTCCAAACGCCCTAACAGGGTGGATCAAAGGACTGACAGCCAATGAAGACACGAGACATGAACCGGGACTGGATCGCCACTGCTGCAACCCTAAATAGCGCCTTGCCCTATTTGCAGCGCTATGACGGCGCCATCGTTGTTATCAAGCTGGGCGGTCACGCCATGGGCAGCGACGAAGCGATGGAGAGCTTTGCACGCGATGTTGTGCTGATGCGTCAGGTAGGTGTGAACCCGGTCGTCGTGCATGGCGGTGGGCCAATGATCAACGCGATGCTGAAGCAGCTGGATATCCAATCGGATTTCGTGAATGGTAAACGTGTCACGGACAAAGCCACTGTTGAGGTGGTTGAGATGGTCCTGTCTGGCCTGGTCAACAAACGCATCGTTCAAGCGATCAACCGTCAGGGCGGCACCGCAGTGGGCCTGTCGGGCAAGGACGCCAACCTGTTGACCTGCGAGCAGACAGATGCCTCACTGGGCTTTGTCGGCACGCCGTCCGAGATGAACCCAAAGGTCCTGCACGATTTGTTCTCGCATGATGTGATTCCGGTCGTCGCACCGTTGGGCGCTGGCACGGACGGAGAGACATTCAACGTCAATGGCGATACAGCTGCCGGGGCTATCGCCTCTGCCCTGAAAGCGGATCGCCTGTTGTTGCTGACCGACGTATCTGGTGTTAAAAACGCGGCCGGTGACGTAGTCACCGAGTTGAAAGCCGGTCAAATCCGCGAAATGACCCGCGAAGGCACGATTGCAGGCGGTATGATCCCCAAAACCGAAACGGCGCTAGACGCTTTGCACAGTGGCGTTCGCGCGGTGGTCATTCTGGACGGGCGCGCACCTAATGCGGTGCTGCTGGAGCTGTTCACCGAACACGGTGCCGGGTCTTTGATCCGGCCCGATTGATCTGAGCGCGGAGGGGATATGACAGACCAGGCACACTCCGCAGAGGTCACATATAAACGCGTCGAACACGCGGCGCAGCAGGTCGGCCTGATTGTCATGGGCGCACTGCATCCGCATAAGACCGACGCAAAACAGCTTGACGGAGGAACGCTGATCCTGCTGGGCGCGGGGCCAGAGTTCTGGCCAACGCTCAAAGCTGCGCCGGAATGGCAGGGCGACGATCCGGTAGACAGTTGGTCTCTACGCGTGATTGGACAATTGGCGCAGCAGATGCAGGCACAGGCACATTTCCCATTCGGTGGCCCGCCCTATGCCCCATTCATCGATTGGGCACTGAAATCCGGGCGAACCTTCAGCAGCCCGGTGGGCGCTTTGGTTCATGACACTATGGGCATGATGATCTCGCTCCGCGGCGCGCTGCATTTTGTGCATGAGTTTGAAGTACCCAAAGCCGAAGGGACATCTCCTTGCACCACCTGCCCTGCGCCTTGTACGCAAACCTGCCCGGTGGGGGCCTTGAACGATCAAAGCTTTTATAATGTGGACGCCTGCCACCGGCATCTTTCCACCCCTGAAGGCCAGACCTGTATGACAGGTGGCTGTCTTGCGCGGCTGTCCTGCCCGATCAATGCCGGGGCCAAGCGCGACCCGGAACAATCCGCCCATCATATGAAGGCATTTCACCCGTCATGACCTTGACGCTGATCCTGACCCGCCATGCAAAATCCAGTTGGGACAGCCCAATGCTGCCGGATCACGACAGGTCCTTGAACAAACGTGGACGTAAATCCGCACCGGCAATCGCCGAATGGCTGCGCAGCAATGGCTGGGTGCCGGATGAGGTGCTTTGTTCCACCGCAGCTCGTACGCGCGAAACCTGGGACCGGATGGGGCTGCAAGCTGATACGGTGCGTTTTCTGCGCACGCTCTATCACGCGAGCCCGGAGGATATGCTAGACGCGCTATCCGGGGCCACCGAGCCCACCGTTCTGATGCTAGGGCACAACCCCGGCATTGCCGACTTTGCCAACCGCATAACTCGCCAGCCAGCGGATCACCCGCGCTTCTACGACTACCCAACCTGTGCGACGACAGTGATCCGCTTTGAAAGCGATGACTGGGCGCAAGTGAATTGGAACAGCGGGTTGGTTCTGGGCTTTACGATCCCGCGCGAGCTTCTGGCATGAAAAAAGGCGGGGTCAAACCCCGCCTTCTCTATTCGTTTCTCTGGGATCAGTGCCCCAGAATCTGGCTCAGGAACAGCTTGGTCCGTTCGCTCTGCGGATTGTTGAAGAACTCTTCCGGTTCATTCTGCTCAACAATCTGGCCAGCATCCATAAAGATCACGCGGTTGGCGACCTGACGGGCAAAGCCCATCTCGTGGGTCACGCACAGCATGGTCATGCCTTCTTCGGCCAGCTCGATCATGGTGTCTAGCACCTCTTTGATCATCTCAGGGTCAAGCGCCGATGTCGGTTCATCGAACAACATGATCCGTGGCATCATGCAGAGCGAGCGTGCAATCGCCACACGCTGCTGCTGACCTCCTGAAAGCTGACCGGGATATTTCAGCGCCTGATCGGGGATCTTCACCTTCTCAAGGAAATGCATCGCGCGCTCTTCGGCCTCTTTCTTGGGCGTCTTGCGCACCCAGATCGGGGCCAGCGTGCAGTTTTCCAGAATGGTCAGGTGCGGGAACAGGTTGAAGTGCTGGAACACCATGCCAACCTCGGACCGGATTTTGTCGATGTTTTTCAGGTCATTCGACAGTTCGATACCATCCACCACGATCTTGCCCTGCTGGTGTTCTTCCAACGCGTTCAGACAGCGGATCAGGGTGGACTTACCCGAACCGGACGGGCCCGCGATTACGATCCGCTCGCCTTGGTTGACGGTCAGATTGATGTCACGCAGCACGTGGAAAGACCCGTACCACTTATTCATGCCGTTGATTTCGATGGCGACTTCGTCGCTCACCTGCATCTTCGAGCGGTCGATTTCGCGTTCTACTGCAAGTTCAGACATGTGTTGAACTCCTTAACGATGATCTGTGGCAAGGCGACGCTCGAGCCACTGAGAATATTGAGAGATGCCGTAACAGACGACGAAGAACAGAAGCGCGGCAAAGCCCAGAAGCTCCCAATAGACGCCGTTCCATTCGGTCGACGCCAGGATGGGACCCCGGATCATGCCCACCAGATCGAACATTGAAATGACCGAAACCAGTGTGGTGTCCTTGAACAGGCCAACGGCCACGTTCACGATCCCGGGGATCGAGATCTTCAGAGCCTGCGGTAGGATGATCAGACGCATCGCCTGAGGGTAATCCAGACCAAGGCTGTCTGCTGCCTCGTACTGTCCGCGTGGAAGCGCTGCCAGACCGCCGCGGATCACCTCGGCGATATAGGCGGCTGAGAACATGGTGATCATGATCACAACGCGCAGGAACAGGTCGACTGTGCTGTCAGGCGGGAAGAAATAGGCCAGCATCACCGAAGCCACAAACAGCAGCGTGATCAGAGGCACGCCACGGATGAATTCGATGAAGATGACGCAGACCCACTTGATCAGCGGCATGTCGGACTGACGGCCCAGCGCCAAGGCGATGCCCAGAGGCACCGACAGGGACACACAGGTCACGCCCAGCATCATGTTCAGCATGAAGCCACCCAGATCACGGCTGGGCACATAGGTCAGCCAAGCATCCTCTGACGCCCCTTCCGGGATCAGAGCTCCGCCCACGTTCCAGACGACCAACGCGACAACAATGGCGCCAAAGAACCCAGCGGCAAAGCTGTTCTTGCCGAACTTCTGGAACACGGCGCCAGCGGCCACACAGCCGACCAATGCCACCAACGGTGCCAGGATTGTGCCACCCCAAATCAGCCAGAAGGCGATGAAGGGATAGAGGCCGGTAAAGATCAGCATCTTGCGCGGCAGGTCGAAGAACAGCACAGGCGCGAAGGCAACCAGCATCAGCACAAAGGCCAGATTTGGGCGCCAATAGGCATCAGCAGGGTATTTGAACCCATAGATCAGCTGCGGCCAGCGTTCCGTCAGAACGGCGAAACACGCCCCTGTCTTACCCGCCAGAATCTCCCGGCATTCGGCCAGAGAGTTCGCGTTCCAGACTCCGTTCAGGATCCACGGCAGAGTGTTCTTCAGCAACAAGTAGATCAGGATCAGCGACAGAACGGTTAGGACTGTGTTTGCAACACCCGAGAACAGGTTATCCCGCAGCCATTTGACGGCGCCGGTTTGGTTGGCCGGAGGTGGCGATTCAGGAATATTCCCGTCTGCCACGAAAGCGATCGGATTTGTTGATTGATCAGCCATGGCTCAGCGCTCCTTCAACTTGACGGATGCGTTGTAGAGGTTCATCACCATCGAGATCAGCAACGAGGCTGTCAGGTAGAACAGCATCAGCAGCAGAACGCACTCGATCGCGCGACCTGTCTGGTTCAGCGTGATACCGCCCAAGGTTGCGGTGATATCCGCGTAACCCACGGCAATCGCCAGCGACGAGTTCTTGGTGATGTTGAGGTACTGCGAAATCAGCGGCGGGATGATCACCCGTAAGGCCTGAGGCAGAACCACAAGGTTCATGATCCGACCCGGGCGCAAACCCAGTGCCGCTGCGGCCTCGGTCTGACCTTTGTTGATCGCCTGAATACCTGCCCGCACGTTTTCCGCGATGAAGGCACCGGTGTAGATCGACAAAGCAAACCATAGGGCGATCAGCGGACCACCAACTTTGATACCGCCACTGAAGTTAAAGCCCTTCAGCTCTGGAATATTCCAGGTCAACCCCATCAGGACCATCAGAACCACAAAAGGAACAAGCCAAACGCCCAGTTTCACCAGAAGCGTCTGCGGTCGTTCACCTGTTTGTTCCTGTTTCAACGCCGCGCGTTTTTCAATCTCACGTGAGGCAAACCAGGACCCGACAAGGCCCGCTATCACCAGAAGCCAGCTTAGCATTGTTGAGCCAAACAACGCATTCGTGAATTCTGGCCGCGGAACATAGACACCCCGGTTGGTGAAGGCAAATGCGTCAAACAGCATCGTCGACGTTGGATCTTCACCCCGGAAGGCGCGTGGCCCCGGCAGCACGGCTGTCATGATGGTGAAAATGATGATGATCCAGATCAGAACCGGAATGTTCCGGAAAATCTCGACATACACCGCCATCAGTTTTGAAACGAGCCAGTTGTTGGACAGGCGCAAAACACCCGCGATCACACCGAATACCGTGGCCGTGATACAGGCCAGAAAGGCCACCAGCAGCGTGTTCAGGATCCCAACGACAGCAGCACGGCCATGCGAGGCCTGGCTGTCATATTCGATCAGACGCTGGTTGATGTCATACCCGGCGGCATCGCCAAGGAACGTGTATGAGATATTGAGCCCTGCGGCCCGAAGGTTCTGGATCAGGTTGTTGCCCAGATACCAAATGGATAGCGCAATAGCGATGGCCGCAATCACCTGGAATGTGAGTGATCTGTAGCGGGTATCGTTAATGAGCATCGACAACCGAAAATCAGCTTTCGGTGGGTCAGTCATAGTCGACATATATGGAATCCCCGTGGCTTGCGGACTTTTAACCCCGGCGAGGTATTCCCCGCTCTGTAGCGTCCGCAGCAGTTATGAAAGAAAAGGGCGCAGGTTTCCCCACGCCCTTTCCCATGGATGTCTTAGCGGAAAGGCGGCGAGTACAGCAGGCCGCCTTCGGTCCACTGTGCGTTCAGGCCGCGTGCCAGACCGATCGGAGTTTCTTCACCGATGTTCTTGGCAAACACTTCGCCGTAGTTACCATCCGCCTTGATGGCGCGCATGGCCCACTGTGCGTCCAGACCCAGCATCTCGCCCAGGGTACCTTCGGTGCCCAGCAGACGGTTCACTTCCGGGTTGTCGGTGCCAGCTGCCAGCTCGTCGATGTTCGCCGAGGTCACGCCCAGCTCTTCAGCCGAGACCAGCGCGTTCAGGGTCCAGCGGACAACATCGCCCCACTCGTGATCGCCGTGACGGACCAGCGGGCCCAGCGGCTCTTTCGAGATGATTTCGGGCAGCAGGACGTGGTCACCAGGGTTTTCGAACGTGGCGCGGGTTGCGGCCAGGCCCGAAGCGTCGGTGGTGTAAACGTCACATGCGCCAGCCAGGTATTGCTGCTGCGCTTCGGCGTTGGTTTCGATCGGAACCGGCTCGTAGCTGATGTTGTTGGCACGGAAGAAATCGGCCAGGTTCAGCTCGGTTGTGGTGCCGGTCTGGATGCAGACGGTTGCGCCGTCCAGTTCCTTGGCCGAGCTTACGCCCAGTGCCTTGGGAACCATGAAGCCCTGACCGTCATAGTAGTTCACACCGGTGAATTCGAATTTCAGGTCAACGTCGCGGCTGAAGGTCCAAGTGGTGTTACGGGCCAGCATGTCGATCTCACCCGATGCAAGCGCGGTAAAGCGCGTCTTGCCGGTGGTCGGCACGAATTCAACAGCGCTGGCATCGCCCAGAACTGCGGCTGCAACCGCACGGCACAGCGAGACGTCAAAGCCTTTCCATTCGCCATTCGCATCTGGTGCCGCAAAGCCAACCAGACCGGTGGTCACACCACAGTTCAGAGTACCGCGCGCCTTGACGTCATCGATAGTACCCGCCACTGCAGCGCTTGCGGCCAGACCGGCAACTGTTGCCGCGCCCAAGATTACGGATTTTTTCATTTTTACCTCTTCCTGATTTTCCGCCCCTTTGCGGGACGGCTCTATCCGGCAAAGTGGATGCCGGTAAGGTTACCCCAAAGGTGTCTCCCCTTTAGTGGGCACGAGTTTGGTCGCATTCATAAACAAACGTCAAGTGCCCGATCATGGAAATCGATTTATCACACCCTACGACAGCGTTAACACGGCCAGTTTTTTAGCCGAGAGCGATCAAAACGATAGATCAAAGAAGGATTTAGCATGCAGAAAGGCCGCTTTCTTGGTCTCGGCTGCGGCGTGGGCCTCGTCATCATGGCCCCATTGTTCGATCTGCCAGTCTTCGTCCAGACGCGAAATGCGCCAAATCTCATCCGGTTCGCGCCAATTCAAGGCAGCTGCAAAGCCCAGAATCAACGATCCCGACAGACTCACCAGGTCATGGAATGCAGCCAATTGAAACGCATCCATCCCATGAACCCGTTGCCGCAGCCGCGCCAGCGCGTCTTCGGATTGCGGTTTGTGCAAGACGCCTGACATCGGGACCAACCGGGCTGACAGGGTTTCAGCGGCCCAATCCAAGGCCGGGTCCCATTCGGCCACTTGACGGTCTTGCAGCGCCTGAGGATGCGTTGCGCGATAGCACAGCAGATCGGAATCCCCATAATCGGATAACATCTCAGCCACTTCGCCATGCTGGGTTCGAACTTTGTCGATGGCAGCATTGGCTGAACGCGTGTAAGGCATTGTGGCGGGGTCCACCTCTTTCTCTTGCGCGTCCCATTCGGCGGCGATCTCCTTGGCCATGGCCTCTGTGGGCAGAATCAACGCCTGTTTTGCAGGGGTTTTGACCCGGCGCCCATCCAGCTCAACCGTATGCCCACCATCGACCTTGACCACCGCACTGTGCGTCCAAAAGCGTTTCGGTTTCCAATCGCTCATGTGTCAGTTCCAGATATGGGCCAGCGCCTCAGGCAACTGGTCGAAGGTTTCAATAACGCAGGCAGCCGCGTTCAATGCAGATCGATCATGATAGCCCCAATCGACACTGATCCCGGCCACCCCTGCTGCGGCAGCCATATCCATGTCATAGCTGGTATCCCCGATCATCACGGCATTCACGGCCTCAACCCCGGTTTCGGCCAAGGCGGACTGAACCATCGATGGATGCGGTTTCGACGGGTGATGATCTGCAACCTGACGCGTGACGAAATACCCTTCGAGCCCATGCGCCTCGATCAACGCATCCAATCCCCGCTTTGACTTGCCCGTCGCCACACCCAGCAGGATGTCCGGCACCGCATGCAGGGCCTCAATCGCCGCACGCGCACCGGGATAAAGCGGCGAACTGGCCGCCCCAAGGTTCAATCGATACGCGTGGAAGGCCTGCTTGTAGCCCTCGACCAACTGCGTCCGCACCGTGTCGGACTGCTCCGGCGCAAGCCGCGCAATCGCCTGCGGCAGCGATAGGCCCACAATCGACAGGATCGCCTCACGCGACGGAGCCGGGACTGAAACGTCCTGAAAACTCGTGGTCATGCAATGAACGATGCTGCCCTGACTGTCGACCAGTGTGCCATCGACATCGAACAGCACCAACCGCAAGGGTGTACTCATTGCAGTTCCTCAAACGGGTCATCCGAGGCCAGATCCTCGGTCCAGCCAAACGTGTCCCAGCTGTGTTTCATATGCTCGGGCAATGGTGCTTCGATTGTGATCGGCTTGCGCGTCACTGGATGCTGGAACGACGCGCTGCGTGCGTGCAGATGCAGTTTCTTGCTGATAATCCCGCCCAGTTGCGCGCCCCAGCCATCACCAAGGTTCTCCTGACCAGATCCGCCATATTTGCCATCTCCGATGATCGGATGCCCGATCGCAGCCATATGTGCGCGCAGTTGATGGGTTCTGCCTGTAATTGGCTCCATTGCGACCCAGGCGGCACGACCTGCAACACGGTAGAGCGTAGCGTAAAGCGTGTGGGCACGTTTCGCACCAGGTGTGCTGTCGATGTCGCCCATATGGACGGGGATCATCTTTTCACCCTCGCCCCGTTTGCCATGCCCCGATGCCTTAACCAAACCCGTCTTAATCTCGCCCAGATAAGGCGTCGGCACCCCAGCAACCAATGCCCAATAGATTTTGCGTGTGTCGCGGTGGCGGAACGCAGCAGTCAGCCCTTTGGCGGCCTCGCGCGTGCGGGCCAGCAGCAAAACACCCGAGGTGTCCTTGTCCAACCGATGGACAAGTCGAGGATTCTCCTCATAGCCAAAACGCAGAGCCTCGGACAGGCTGTCCACGTGGCGCGTCTGGCCACTGCCACCCTGGACCGGCAGGCCGTGCGGCTTGTTCAGCGCCAAGACGTGATCGTCGCGATAGATCACGCACGACTGGATCATTTTTGCATCCGCATCGGAAACGCGTCGTTTCACCTCGACCGGTTTGTGATCCGCATCAGGCAAAGGCGGCACGCGCACAACTTGCCCCACCTCCAGCCGGGTCGAGGCCTTGGCGCGGCTGCCATCAACGCGCAGTTCACCCTTGCGGCACATTTTTTCGATGCGCCCCTGGCTGACATGCGGAAAAAGACGGCGCAACCAACGGTCGACCCGCTGATCTCCGTCGCCCTCAGCGACCGTAATCATCTTAACACCGCTCATGCCATTGCCCTTCGCACAGGGCGTCTGTCGCCTGCAACGGGCCGAGAGTCAAGCAATCGTAGGCGTTTCAGATGTTCAAGAAATCCCCATGTCGCCCGGCCCCGTCTCGGAACCGCTCTGCGCCTGCGGTACCCTCCCGCCGGATCGCTTCCAGACCGTTGGCCCATTCAACCTTAAGCCCATCACGCACTGACATCCCACGCGTTTCGATGATCGAGCGCCTGTCGGCCCGCACAGCCTCTTGCGGGAAACGGGCGATGTCGCAGGCCATGGCCTCGGCAGCGGCCCGCGCTTCTCCATGCGGCACTACTTTCTCTGCCAACCCGATCCGATAGCACTCCTCAGCCTCAACCTTGCGCCCGGTTAGAGCGATCTCAAGTGCTTTGCCCTGCCCAACCAAGCGCGGCAAGCGAACTGTGCCGCCGTCCATCAGAGTAATTCCCCAACGGCGACAAAAAACCCCAAGGTAGGCCGTCTCAGCCATCACCCGTATGTCGCACCACAAGGCCAACTCCATCCCACCGGCGACGGCTGCACCTTCGATTGCTCCAATGACTGGCTTTGACAATTCCAGTCGAGATGGCCCCATTGGCCCGAGTGTCGAGGTGGCGGATCCAATAGGAAAGCTGTGTTTTTCGTAATAGGCCTCACCCAGTTCCGGGTCTGACAGACTGGCAGCCAGCTTCAGGTCCCACCCGGCACAGAAATTGCCTCCCTTCCCCCAGAAAACAGCAACCTTTGCGGAGCCGTGTTCGAACTCAAGAAACGCATCCACCAGAGCCTTCGCATGATCCGGATCAACAGCGTTCCGCGCCTCGGGCCGGTCATGGATGATGGTCCAAACGTCTTTGGTTTTGTCTATGGAAACGGGCATGACATGTCCTCCCTCATGGTCATTGACCTTAGGAAAACCGGACGCGCGCCTCCTGTCGCCTATAACGCTACAGCAGCGCGAAATTGACCCTGCGTTATCCGCTGTTGCGCTGTTTGCGCAGCTTGGCGAAATAGTCCAACCGCTTCTTCAACTCACGCTCAAACCCGCGTTCAACCGGTTGATAGAGCAGCTCCCGCTCCACGCCGTCGGGAAAGTAGTTCTGGCCAGAAAACCCATCCTCGGCGTCATGATCATAAGCGTAGCCCGCACCGTATCCCTGATCCTTCATCAGCGATGTCGGCGCGTTCAGGATGTGTTTGGGCGGTGGTGTGCTGCCGGTTTTCTTAGCCAACCGCATCGCAGCCTTGTAGCCCACATAGGCCCCGTTAGACTTCGGCGCGAGCGCCAGATAGATCAGTGCCTGTGCCAGGGCCAGTTCCCCTTCGGGTGAACCGAGCCGTTCGTAGGTTTCCCAAGACTGCAGGCAAACGGCCTGCGCCTGTGGATCGGCCAGCCCGATATCTTCGACCGCCATCCGGGTAATACGCCGCGCCAAGAAGCGCGGGTCTTCACCTCCGGCCAACATCCGCGCAAACCAGTATAACGCAGCATCCGGGTCCGAGCCCCGCACGGATTTATGCAACGCCGAAATCAGATTGTAGTGCTCATCACCCGATTTGTCGTATTTCGCGGCCCGGCGCATCAGTCGCGTCGACAATGCATCCGGGTCCAGCGGCGCATCCACCGTCCAGGCCGTCACCTGTTCGATCAGGTTCAGCAGGGCCCGCCCGTCCCCGTCTGCCATTTCCTGCAACGCATCCCGCGCAGCGGGCGTCAAAGGCAGCGCGTTGCCCAGTTCCTTTTCCGCGCGCTGTGTCAACCGCTCCAAATCAGCCAAACCCAGCCGCTCAAGCACCAGCACCTGAGACCGGCTGAGCACAGCGGCATTCAGTTCGAACGAAGGGTTCTCGGTCGTTGCCCCAACCAACAGGATGGTTCCATCCTCCATATGGGGCAGAAACCCGTCCTGTTGGGCTTTGTTGAACCGATGAATCTCATCAACGAACAACAACGTGCCCTGCCCATTCTGACGCCGGATCTTGGCAGCTTCGAACACCTTTTTCAGGTCCGGAACACCGGTGAAAATCGCGCTGATCTGAACAAAGTGCAGGTCAGTTTCCTGCGCCAGCAAGCGGGCAATCGTTGTTTTACCTACGCCCGGCGGCCCCCAGAAGATCAGGCTGGACAGGCTGCCAGAGGCCAGCATCACCCCAAGGGGGGCCTCCGGTCCAAGCACCTGCTCCTGCCCGATGACCTCGGCCAGTGTCTGCGGTCGCAGTCTGTCTGCCAGCGGACGGTGCTTGGCCGACGCGGGGTCTGAACCTGCAGTATCGAACAGATCGCTCATGCCCCTAGAGCCTGAACCGCAATGACAAAGAGCGCCCATCACGCTCTAGCGTCATTTGCACCCGACGCCCGGGATCGGTCAGGGCGCGAACCGCATCGCGCGGGCGCTCAATCCTGTCACCGTTGATTTCCCCCAAGATGTCACCGGCGCGCAGACCAGCACGCGCGCCATACGGGCCGGGGTCAACAACAACGACCCCCGTTTGCGACATGCGCAGGCCCAGATCAGATGCCACCGCTGGATTGACCCGTGCAATCGTCAATTCGGGCAACACAGTAGTATCATTCAAAGTGGTCTCTTCCGCATCCGGTGTTTCGGGCGCCCGAATCAGCGCAACTTCAACCTCGGCACTCTCATCGCCGCGTAGCCGGGTCAGGATCGATGTCCCGCCAACACCCGCAACGGCCATGCGGAACTTCATTTCAGCGGGAGAGTTCACCTCATCCCCGTCCACATGGGTCACGACATCGCCAACCCTCAATCCGGCTTCTGCCAAAGGACTAAGCTCATGCAGGTGTGAGATCACGACACCCAATGGGATGGCTAGACCCAACGACTCGGCGATATCGGCACTCATGTGCTGGCCGGTTATCCCGGCCCAGGGGCTGATGAAACTGTCATTGCCTTCTTGCGCTTGCCGCAGGAATTCAGCCACCAGATTGGCCGGTATCGCAAATCCGATCCCGTTCGAGCCACCCGACCGGGTCAAAATCGAGGTATTGATTCCGATCAGGTCGCCATTCACATCGATCAGCGCGCCGCCCGAGTTGCCCGGATTGATCGCCGCGTCGGTCTGAATGAAATAGCCCCGTGCGTTACCCGTGGCCGTGCCTGTGCGAGCCAACCCTGAGATTATGCCCGATGATACGGTCTGCCCAACCCCGAAAGGGTTACCAATCGCCAACGCCAGTTCACCCACCTCAACCTGATCGGAATCGCGCAAGCTCAGGTGGGGTAAATCGGCAGCTTCTTCAAGACGTAGGATCGCGATGTCGCTTTCCTCATGCCCCAGAACAACGGTTGCTGAAAACTCCCTCCGGTCAGTTGTGACCACTCGGATTTCTGTTGCCGAGCCCACCACATGGAAATTCGACACAACATACCCGTCACCAGACAGGATAACGCCAGAACCCAGAGAGTTCTGCACACGCGGCTGTGGCGCCCCAAATCCACCGCCGAAGAAATCCTGAAAAAACGGATCCGAGAACAAGGAATTGCTGCGCCCCTGCCGAATGATCTTGGCATAGATGTTCACAACCGCCGGGGCCGCTTGTTTGACAACCGGCGCAAAGCCCAAGCTGATTTCAGCCTGAGATTGCGGAACCCGTGTTTCGGCCGTCGCAAGTGACGCCGACAAAATGGAGAAAGCTAATACTGTCGCGCGAAGCATTCCGACCTCAATCTTCAGAGACCCGTAGGATATGCGGCTAGACAGCCGGTATTGCAAGCACGGCACCCGTGGCCGCCTTCAAGAAAAAGAAAAACCCCCACGTCCGTGACGCAGGGGTCTAACAGTCAGATCGTCGGACCGACTTATTCTTCTGCGGCCTCTTCAGCAGCAACGCGGGCCTTGTCAGCCGCGCCTTTGGCGTCGACGTCACGGTCAACGAATTCGATGATCGCCATCGGGGCCATGTCGCCATAGCGGAAGCCAGCTTTCAGGATGCGGACATAACCGCCCTGACGCTCCGCGTAGCGGGGGCCCAGAACTTCGAACAGCTTTGCGACGTCTTTGTCTTCTTTCAGCTGCGATGCTGCCTGACGGCGGGCGTGCAGGTCGCCGCGCTTGCCCAGGGTGACCAGCTTTTCGATGATCGGGCGCAGTTCTTTTGCCTTGGGCAGAGTTGTTTTGATTTGCTCATGCTCGATGAGCGAGCCAGCCATGTTCGCAAACAGCGCCTTGCGGTGCTCATGAGTACGGTTCAGGCGGCGGTAACCACGTGCGTGACGCATTTTCTAGTTCCTTCTTTCGCGTTTTGCTTTGTCTGGCCCCCGATGCGTGTCAGGGGCTCTCCTTGGGGCATGATTGCCCTTATATTCCCCGGCAGCCCGGGCATAGCGGAAGACGCGCTTAGAACGCGTCTTCGAATTTCTTCGCCAGATCTTCGATGTTATCGGGCGGCCAATCCTCGACATCCATGCCGAGGTGCAGACCCATACCGGACAGCACTTCTTTGATCTCGTTCAGCGACTTGCGGCCGAAGTTTGGGGTGCGCAGCATCTCGGCTTCAGTTTTCTGGATCAGATCGCCGATGTAAACGATGTTGTCGTTCTTCAGGCAGTTTGCCGAACGGACCGACAGTTCCAGCTCGTCCACTTTCTTCAGCAGCAGCGGGTTGAACTCCAGACCATCGTCTTCGTCCTGGCGACCAGCCGATTCCGGCTCGTCGAAGTTGACGAAGATCGACAGCTGGTCCTGCAGAATACGAGCGGCAAAGGCCAGCGCATCCTCGGGTGTAATCGAACCGTCGGTGTCGATCTTCAGGGTCAGCTTGTCATAGTCCAGAACCTGACCTTCGCGGGTCGGCTGAACGTCATAGGCAACCTTTTTGACCGGCGAATAGATCGCGTCGATCGGGATCAGGCCGATGGGTGCGTCTTCGGGCTTGTTCTTCTCAGCCGAGACATAGCCTTTGCCGGTGTTGACGGTCAGTTCCATGAACAGATCGGCGCCATCGTCCAGGTGGCAGATGACGTGATCGCGGTTCAGAACCTCGATACCGGCGCTTTCGCTGATGTCGCCAGCGGTGACAACTGCGGGGCCTTTGGCATTGATCGACAGGCGTTTGGGGCCTTCGACTTCCATGCGCAGCGACACGCCTTTGAGGTTCAGGATGATGTCGGTGACATCTTCACGCACGCCCGCCACGCTCGAGAACTCGTGCAGGACGTTGTCGATTTGAACGCTGGTGACGGCCGCACCTTGCAGGCTGCTCATCAGAACGCGGCGCAGCGCGTTGCCCAGGGTCAGACCAAAGCCACGCTCCAGCGGTTCAGCAACCAAGGTTGCCTGACGTGCGGGATCATTGCCCGGCTTGCCGTCAAGCTGGGTCGGCTTGATCAATTCTGCCCAATTCTTATGGATCATGTAATCCCTCCATTCCTGTCCGCGCCCCATGACCAACAAGGTGCAGACGCCCGAGGTTCAAAATGACACGCTGGGGCCGCGCAAAAACGCAGCCCCAGCTGAATTCAAAATCGCTTAGACGCGGCGGCGCTTCGGCGGGCGGCAGCCGTTGTGAGCGATCGGGGTCACGTCGCGGATCGACGTGATGTTGAAGCCCACGGCAGCCAGCGCACGCAGAGCCGATTCACGACCCGAACCGGGGCCCTGAACTTCGACTTCCAGCGTCTTTACGCCATGTTCCTGCGCCTTCTTGCCTGCGTCTTCTGCAGCCATCTGAGCGGCGTAGGGTGTCGATTTCCGCGATCCTTTGAAGCCCATAGTACCGGCAGACGACCACGAAATGGCGTTGCCCTGTACGTCAGAGATCAGGATCTTGGTGTTGTTGAAGGTCGAGTTCACATGGGCGACGCCCGATGCGATGTTCTTACGCTCTTTGCGCTTAACGCGAGTCTTGTCACGTGCCATCGGTCAGACCCTCCCTTATTTCTTCTTACCAGCAATGGCCTTTGCGGGGCCTTTGCGGGTACGAGCATTGGTGTGGGTACGCTGACCGCGAACCGGCAGGTTGCGGCGGTGACGCAGACCGCGATAGCAGCCCAGGTCCATCAGGCGCTTGACGTTCATCTGAACTTCACGACGCAGGTCACCTTCGACGGTGAAGTTTGCATCGATGTGCTCGCGGATGGCCAGAACTTCGGCGTCGGACAGTTCGTTGACGCGACGATGCGCTTCAATGCCTACGGCTTCGCAGATCGCTTTGGCCGAAGTGTTTCCGATACCGGTGATATATGTGAGGGCGATTGGTACCCGCTTTGCAGTCGGGATGTTTACGCCGGCAATACGTGCCACGTTTCACTTTCCTTTTTTGTTGCGGTTCCGTAGCTCCAGAACCTTTTTTCACAACACTTGACCGTGGCAGTGAGGCCAGAGGGTCCAGCATTTGTACGAGGTATTAGATGCGACAGGGACGAATCCCGCACGCGATTGTGATTCCCATAGGGATGTGGGTCGATATGGGGTTTTGAAGGGGCCGTCAAGCCCCTTGATTCAATCAACCCAGCACGGCCTCGATTGAGGCTGTGACATCGCCGATATCCGCGAGACCATCCACCGGGCGCAAATCGCCCTTGGCGTGATAGTAGCCAATCAACGGAGCGGTCTTTTTGTAGTATTCCATCAGGCGTATGCGTACGCTGTCTTCGTTGTCATCTGCGCGTACAGGCTGACCAGCGGCGCGGGCTTCTTCGGCGCGGTTGACGATGCGCTGCACCAGCGTTTCGTCATCTACTTGAAGCTCGATCACGAAATCCAGTGTCTCACCCTTCTCGGCCAGCAATGCACCCAGTGCATCTGCTTGCGCCAGGGTCCGGGGAAAGCCGTCGAAGATAAAACCACCATCGGCACCCTGCTCCAGCTTTTCGCGGATCAGGCCGATCACGATCTCATCGGTGACCAGTTCACCCTTGTCCATCACTTCGGCGACGCGCTTGCCCATTTCGGTACCGCTGCTTTTGGCTTCGCGCAGCATATCACCGGTGCTCAGCTGAACCATGCCGCGTGTATTGACCAGATGGGAGGCTTGCGTCCCTTTACCCGCCCCCGGGGGGCCAAGAAGAATAATGTTCATCGACGAGAGGGTCCCTTCCTACCGCGTTTCTTGCTTTTACCGCGCAATTGGGACTTTTCGATAAGACCTTCGTATTGGTGCGCGAGAAGATGGCTCTGTACCTGTTGGATAGTATCCATGGTCACAGAGACGATAATCAGAACCGAGGTGCCGCCAAAATAGAACGGAATGGCAAACTGGTTCCGCAGAATCTCCGGCAGCAGACAGACCGCTGCCAGATAGGCCGAGCCCAGAACCAGCACGCGATTGACCACGTATTCCAGATACTCGGCGGTCTTTTTGCCCGGGCGTATACCCGGCACAAATCCGTTTTGCTTCTTCAGGTTGTCCGCCACATCATCCGGTTTGAACGACACATTGAACGTGTAGAAATAGGCGAAGAAAACGATCATCGCAGCAAAGAACAGCAGATAGAGCGGCTGACCCGGGCCGAAATTGGCCAGCAGCCACGACATGATCGGGCCGTTGGTGGCCCCCGCCGAGAAGGTCGATATGGTGACCGGCAGCAACAGCAGCGAGCTTGCGAAGATGGCCGGGATCACACCCGCTGGGTTAACCTTGACAGGAAGGTGGCTGGAGCCGCCCTCATACACTTTCATACCGGCCTGACGGCGCGGGTACTGAATGTGGATCTTGCGCAAGGCGCGTTCCATGAACACGACAAAGGTGATCACGGCGATCACCATGACAATCACGCCAACGATAACAGCAGGGCTGATTGCGCCCGAACGGCCAGAGGCAAAGAACTGAGCCAGGGCAGCCGGAACCTCGGCGATGATGCCGACGAAGATGATCAGAGAGATACCGTTACCGATGCCACGTGCGGTGATCTGTTCGCCCAGCCACATCAGGAACATGGTGCCCCCAACCAGCGTGATCATGGTGGACATGCGGAAGAACAGGCCCGGATCGGTCGCCAGATCGCCCGATTCCAGCGAAACGGCCAGACCATAGGCCTGAACGGTGGCCAGTGCCACGGTACCAAAACGGGTGTATTGGTTGATCTTTTTGCGCCCCTGCTCACCCTCTTTCTTGAGTTGTTCGAGCGCGGGAACCATCGATGTCAGCAGCTGCACGATGATCGAGGCCGAGATGTAAGGCATGATGCCGAGGGCAAAGATACCCATCCGCCCCAGCGCCCCGCCGGTGAACATCGAAACCATGCCGCCGATGCCCTGCCCCGCCTGTTCCATGAACTCGCGCAGCGCTTGCCCGTCAATCCCCGGCACCGGAATGAAAGTGCCCAGGCGATAGACGATCAACAAACCCAGCGTGAACAGGATGCGGTTGCGCAGATCGGTGGCTTTGCCCAAAGCAGCCCAGCTTGTGTTGGCTGCCATTTGTTCTGCTGCTGATACCATAAATCGGTCTCTCTTATGCAAACGCCGCCCTGAACCGTTTTCCGGCTCGGACGGCGTCTTGGAAAACTCTGACGTCTATGTAAGCGGGTCTTGGCCCGCTCACAAGCGCTTACTCTGCCGCAGCAGCTTTTGTGACTTTCAGTGAACCGCCCGCTTTTTCGACTGCCTCGATGGCAGTTTTCGAAGCACCGGTCACTTCCAGGTTCACCTTGGCGCTGATTTCACCTTTGGCCAGAACGCGCACGCCATCCAACTTGCGGCGAACCAGACCGGATGCAACAAGCACGTCTTCGGTGATCGCGGCTTTGGCGTCCAGCTTCTTGGCGTCGATGAACTTCTGGATCAGACCCAGGTTGATAACAGCAAATGCCTTGCGGTTCGGCTTGTTAAAGCCGCGCTTGGGCAGACGCTGGTACAGAGGCATCTGGCCGCCTTCGTAGCCATTGATGGCCACACCCGAACGGGATTTCTGGCCTTTGATACCACGGCCACCCATTTTACCTTTGCCGGAACCCGGACCACGGCCAACACGAGTGCGTTTCGGGCTTGCGCCGGGGTTGTCGCGCAATTCATTCAGTTTCATTTCGCTTCTCCTTAGCCGGATGTGACCCCCGAAGCGTGATGGGCCAACCACGGCATTTCTTGGTTTTGATTCTCGTGGACGGAAATCCACCGGAGCGCTCTACAGCGTTGCGGCCTTTGATGCAAGGTTTGTTGTTAATTGGAGCGCGATGAAAAAGAGGCGCCCGAATGGCGCCTCTTTCTTTGTGAGTGGTGGGGTATTGTTAGGAGCAGTACGCATGCTCACGCGCGATATCTGCGATGTCGCAACGGCGGACGCCAATATCGTCCAGTTCACGGTTGGTGAGACGCTGCAGTTCAGTGTAAGTGCGCTGATATTCTGCCGCGCGTGCGCGGGCTGCTTTAACGCGCTCAACCAGGTTCGCGAAACGGGCGCTCAGGTTGAAGCCGCCATGTGTCAGTGTAGCTGTATGTGCCATATCTTTATTCCTTTCTATGCCGAGGCGTATTCCCCGGTTGTTTCCATTTGTTCCTTTGTGGACAAAGCTCAGATAGGCATAGTCGATACCGCTAACAACGCGCGTTTTGGTCTAGCCGCTATGCGTGTTGCGAATAACTTTCGCCGGTTGGCTTGTTCTTAGCCTGGTTGATATTCGTATTGGCACATAACTTGCAGCTGACCTGCTGATCAGCTCGATGGCCATCTGCGTTTTTTGAAGACCGCTAGCCTGTTGCTAGAATTGGGCCCACCTGCTGAAGTGCAAAGTAAAGTCCCGTCGGGTCATGAAACACACGCGGCACCTGCTGAGCACTTTGCCGTGATCGAACACGCGTTTCAGACGCTCCAAGCGTCAAAGCATCACGAACCGCCTTCTCGATTGCGACCACTTTGATCACAGGCAGCCAGGCGCATCTTTCGCGCATCTCAATATCTGGCAAAGTAACCACAAGAAATTGCGAAAGCCACCGGCTTGGCGCGGCCCTCTCACTGCCATCCGTATTCGAATATGTGCTATTAAAAAGCGCCTGGTAGAATTCAACTGGAAACTCTGAGCCTCCGCCTGAATAAACCTCTGCTGCAAACTGCTGCGTAGGTATTGGGTATTCGTGTTGTGAAACGGAGATGCCAAATCTGGCGCCCCTGGGGTCCGCCAATAGGCAGTTTCGCCCAACCCCAGGCACATCAAAGGGTCGCCGAATAATACGTGCGCCCAGCTTCTCAGCACGCCCTGAATACTCATCAACATCTGGGACTTCGAAATAAGGAAGCCATCCGGCATCAAAGCCCGTTGGAGTTTCGGTCAATCCGCTTCCGGCTTCCCCGTTTAGAAGAGCAAGAGTGAATTCCCCTTTTCCTTGGCCCCAGACGTATTCATCTGTGCTTTCCTTGATGAAATCCCACGACGCTACACTGCCATAGAAAGCCTCAGAAGCGTCCAGATCAGGTGTAAAAAGGTCGTGCCAAACAATCCGCCCTGTCTTATCCGCGTTCATGCTCAGGACCTCCTGCAACCCAATTGATCGGTAGAGCATCGACATCCCAGCGGTCGTTGATGCAAATCAATCAGGATATGGATGTCCGGATTATCAGAAGGGCTGTTTAAAAGGTACAGAACAACAAAAAACGCCCCCGAAAATATCGAGGGCGTTTCAAATTCTTCAATGAGCTCGCGCTTAGCCGCGCTCTTCGATGATCTCAACCAGATGCGGGATCTTGTTGACCATGCCACGGACCGAAGGGGTATCCTCCAGCTCACGGGTTTTGTGCATTTTGTTCAGGCCCAGACCGATCAGGGTTGCGCGCTGTTCGGCGGGGCGGCGGATCGGGGAACCGATCTGCTTGACGACGATGGTTTTTGCCATTGCTCGCTACTCCTTACGCTTCGGCTTCAGCAGGCGCTTCGGCCGCAGGGGCTTCGTCCCGCTTGGGCAGGATGTCGGCAACTTTCTTACCACGACGCTGTGCAACCGAACGCGGGCTCTGCTCTTTCTGCAGGCCGTTGATGGTGGCGCGGATCATGTTGTACGGGTTCTGCGAGCCGATCGACTTGGACACAACGTCCTTTACGCCCAGCATTTCGAACACGGCACGCATCGGACCACCGGCGATGATACCAGTACCTTCAGGTGCGGTGCGCATAACCACTTTACCAGCGCCGTGACGGCCCTCGATGTCGTGGTGCAGAGTACGACCTTCGCGCAGTTGCACGCGGATCATCTGACGCTTGGCTTGCTCAGTCGCCTTACGGATGGCTTCAGGTACTTCTTTCGCTTTACCTTTGCCAAAGCCGACGCGGCCTTTCTGATCGCCGACAACCACCAGAGCGGCGAAGCCAAAGCGCTTACCACCTTTTACGGTTTTCGACACGCGGTTGATTGCGACCAGACGATCAGCAAATTCCGGTGCTTCTTCACGGTCGCGGCCACGGCCCCGACGGTTTTCACGTTCTGCCATTTGGCATCCCTTTTCTCAATGTGGCGCTTGCGACGCCGTTTTATTCAATCCAAGTGAGCCCCGACTGCTGCCGAGGCCCCCGGATCATCGGGGGGGCCGTGAAGCCACCCGCAAGGTCTTAGATCTTCAGACCACCTTCACGCGCGGCGTCGGCAACTGCCTTCACCTTGCCGTGGAACAGGAAGCCACCACGATCGAAATAGGCCTCTTCGACGCCTGCCTTCTTGGCACGCTCGGCGATGGCCGCGCCCACTTTGGTGGCCGCTTCGACGTTGTTCTTGCCAACAACACCCAGATCTTTTTCCAGGGTCGAGGCCGATGCCAGGGTCACGCCACGAACGTCGTCGATCAGCTGAACGCTGATGTTCTTGTTCGAACGGTGAACCGACAGGCGTACACGGCCGGCGTTGACTTTGCGAAGTTTGTTCCGAACGCGCAGGCGGCGCTTCAGAAACAGGGTTCTTTTGCTGTTTGCCATTGTTTGCGTCCTTACTTCTTCTTGCCTTCTTTGCGGAAGATGAACTCGCCCTTGTAGCGGATGCCCTTGCCTTTATACGGCTCAGGACGGCGCCATTCGCGGATTTTCGCCGCGACTTCGCCCACCTGCTGCTGGTCGATACCTTCCACAACGATCTCGGTCTGCTTCGGTGCGGTGATGGTGACACCTTCCGGAGCAGTGAAATCAACATCGTGGCTGTAACCCAGGTTCAGCTTCAGGGTGTTGCCCTGCATCTGAGCCCGATAACCAACACCCTGGATCTCCAGCTCTTTTTTGAAGCCTTGGGTCACACCGGTTACCAGGTTGGCAACCATAGTGCGGCTCATGCCCCACTGCTGGCGGGCACGCTTGGACATGCCACGGGGGTTGATTTGCACGACGTTGTCTTCGACCGACAGCGTTACGTCATCGGTTGCGGTGAAGCTGCGGGTGCCTTTCGGACCTTTGACTTCGATGGTCTGACCCGACACAGAGGCGGAAACGCCGCTGGGCAGCTCGACCGGTTTTTTACCAATACGAGACATTGCAGACCTCCTTAGAAGACGGTGCAGAGCACTTCGCCGCCAACATTGTTGGAGCGAGCGTTCTGGTCCGACATCACACCTTTCGGAGTGCTGACAATCGACACGCCCAGACCCTGACGGACCTGCGGGATGTCATTGACGCCCATGTATACGCGACGACCGGGCTTCGAGACCCGCTTCAGTTCGCGAATAACAGGGGTGCCTTCGTAGTATTTCAGGCTGATTTCGATGGCCGGATGACCGTTTTCACCGGTCGTCTTTTCATAGCCACGGATGTAGCCTTCGTCCGCCAGCACGTCCAGAACCCAACCGCGCAGCTTGGACGCCGGGGTGGAAACGGTGGACTTGCCGCGCATTTGCGCGTTGCGGATACGGGTGAGCATATCGCCGATAGGATCATTCATATCTATGTCTCCCTTACCAGCTCGATTTCACCATGCCGGGGATCTGACCAGCAGAACCCAGCTCGCGCAGCGCGATACGGCTGACCTTCAGCTTACGGTAGTAAGCGTGGGGACGACCGGTCAGCTGACAACGGTTGTGAAGACGGGTAGCCGAGCTGTTGCGCGGCAGTTTCGCCAGTTTCAGACGCGCTTTGAAACGCTCTTCCATCGGCTTGCTCTCGTCATTCGCGATTTCTTTCAGCTCGGCACGCTTTGCGGCATATTTGGCCACCAGGCGTTCGCGCTTCTTCTCGCGTTCGATCATTGCTTTTTTAGCCATGTCTCAATCCTCCCGGCGCTTATGCGTTGAACGGCATGTTGAACGCTTTCAACAATGCCTTAGCTTCAGCGTCGGTTTTCGCTGTGGTGGCAATTACGATATCCAGGCCCCAGACCTCGTCGACCTTGTCGAAGTCGATTTCCGGGAACACGATGTGCTCTTTCATGCCCATGGCAAAGTTGCCCTGACCATCAAAAGACGGTTTCACACCGCGGAAGTCACGAATACGCGGCATCGCGATCGTGATCAGACGATCCAGGAATTCGTACATCCGGTCACCGCGCAGGGTTACTTTCGCACCCAACGGCATGTCCTCACGAACACGGAAACCCGCGATCGACTTCTTCGCCTTGGTTGCAACGGCCTGCTGGCCAGCAATCGCAGTCAGATCCTCGACAGCAGCTTTCGCTTTCTTCGAGTCTTTGACCGCCTCAGCACCACATCCGATGTTCAGAACGATTTTTTCCAGCTTGGGCAGCTGCATATCGTTCTTGTAGCCGAACTCTTCTTTCAGAGCGGCACGGATGGTTTCAGCGTACTGAGCCTTCAGACGCGGGGTGTAGGTTGCGTTATCAAGCATCGATCACGTCCCCTGTGGTCTTGGCGAAGCGCACCTTCTTGTCGCCTTCCATGCGGAAGCCAACGCGGGTTGCTTTGCCGTTTTTGTCCAGCAGTGCCAGGTTCGACAGCTGGATCGGGTTTGCCTGAGGCAGACGACCACCTTGCGAAGCTTGCGACTGACGGGTGTGACGGATGGCAATGTTGATGCCTTCGACAACAGCTTTACCGGCCTTCGGGTCAACCGAGGAGATGGTTCCCTCTTTGCCCTTGTCTTTACCGGCCAGCACGACGACCTTGTCGCCTTTGCGGAGTTTAGCAGCCATGATTAAAGCACCTCCGGAGCCAGCGAGATGATTTTCATGAAGTTCTTGCCGCGCAGTTCGCGAACAACGGGGCCAAAGATACGGGTACCGATCGGCTCGTTGTTGTTGTTCAGGATGACGGCGGCGTTCCGATCAAAACGGATCGCGGTGCCGTCTTCGCGACGGACTTCCTTGGCGGTGCGTACGACGACGGCCTTACGGACGTCACCTTTCTTCACGCGGCCGCGCGGGATGGCTTCCTTCACCGAGACGACAATGATGTCGCCGACGGAGGCGTATTTACGCTTGGAACCACCCAGGACCTTGATGCACTGAACTCGGCGTGCGCCGGAGTTGTCAGCGACATCCAGATTGGTCTGCATCTGGATCATGTGGTTTCTCCCGACCTGTGGGGGCTGGTCTAGTTAAATCCCCCAGGGTTTCGACAAATGGAAAATCCTGGGGGCTTACGCCTCCAGAACCTCCCAACGTTTCGTCTTCGATTTCGGCGCGCATTCGATGATGCGGACTGTGTCGCCGACCTTGAAGGCGTTCTTTTCATCGTGAGCCCGGTATTTCTTGGACTTACGGATGGTTTTCTTCAGAACCGGATGCGTAAAGCGGCGCTCGACGGATACGGTTACGGTCTGTTCGTTGGCGTCGCTGGTTACGGTGCCGGACAGGATACGCTTGGGCATCTGATTACTCCTCGGATGCCGCAGCAGCGGCCTTTTCGTTCAGAATGGTTTTGACACGGGCAGCGTTGCGGCGGGCCGCTTTGATGCCGGCTGTGCTTTCCAGCTGACCGGTGGCCTGTTGAAAGCGCAGGTTAAAGCTTTCTTTCTTCAGGTTGGCCAGTTCCTCGCGGAGCTGGTCCGGGGTCTTGTCACGCAGTTCTTGGGCGTTCATCGCCTTTTTCCTTTGCTCAAAACACCAGAAGGCCCCGTACACGGGTCACCTTTGACCTGGTGGATGATTGGTAGACATACGAATCGCCCGACAACGCCGGGAGATCGCAAGATGCCGCCGTATAAGGGTTTAGGGGGTGGGTGGCAAGGGAAAGTTTGGCACTGTCTTTGCAAGCGGCTTCCGACAAATTTTGGCGATAGCCGAAAGCAGCACTGCGAATTAGCTATGCTCGGTCAATCCAGTTTGATGCAAACCAGAACGACCTTCTGTTCAGGTCCCTTTCTCCTGCATCTTCCGAACCATCTTCAGACGAGTCCTGCGTGGCAGGAATGGAATGATCCAGCCCGTCATAAATGCGAGAGTCCTGTCATTTATCACGGCCAGCTTTCCATCAATCATGGCGTCATAGCCAAATTTGGCGACAGCTTCAGCAGTTGCCCCTTTCTGGGATACGAGTTTAGTACCCTCAAGATCAGCTGAAGCGGCGAACTCAGTCGCCACATAGCCGGGTTCCAGGGCTGTAACGGAGACACCTTTGTCTTTCAGTTCTTCGGCCAAAGCCTGACTGAAACTAGAAACATAGGCCTTCGTGGCAAAATAAGTGGCTTGCAGCGGACCCGGCACATACGCCGCGGTCGAACTGACATTTAGTATCTTGCCACCGCCACTGCTAACCATATCCCTGCCAAACATGTGACACAAAGAGACAAGCGCTTCAACGTTCAGGCGGATCATGCTCAAGTCCTCTGAAAGATCACGATCAAGAAAGGCACCGTGCCCGCCAAACCCGGCATTGTTGATAAGATAATCAACCTTCAGGCCCTCAGCGTTGACGGCCTGATATAGTTTTTCTGCCCCACTTTGTGCGCCCAGATCGAGCGCAATTGCAGTGACAGTAATACTGTAGGCAGCTTCAAGCTCTACCTTCAAAGCGTCTAACACGTCGGCACGCCGCGCAGTGATAATGACATTTCCGCCTTGCGACGCGTGATATCGGGCTATTTCACGACCAATTCCCGAAGATGCGCCGGTGACGAGTGCGGTTTTCGGCATGGTGTTCTCCGATCAATTCAGATTGAGATGATAATACTCCAGAACAGCGCGGTTTTCTTCAGGAGATTTAAAAGCTCACTCCCACTTGTAGTTAAAACTCACCGAAATACGCTCTTCTTCCGCCATATTCATCGGAACCTCGTGACGCAGCCAGCTTTCCCACAGCAGGACATCGCCCACCTGCGGCTTCATATAAATGAACGGCTGCAAATCTCGCCGTCCGCCCTTCAGACGCGTTGGTGCAGCCATCATGCGGCCTGAGCGTGGGTCTTCCAGTTTCAATGCACTCGCGCCTTCGGGCATGGCCACATAGGTCGTGCCCGAGATCACGCTGTGCGGGTGTAGGTGGCTGGAATGCATGCCGCCCTCGGGCAGGATGTTGATCCAGAGGTCCTCAAGCTTCAACTGCCCCTCGCCCAGATCGAACTCCAGATCCTTTGCAAAGGTGGCCACGTGCTGATCCAGCGCTTTGACCAGATCGGTGAAGATCGGGAACCGCCAGGGCAGATCGGTCAGCGAGGCATAGCTGGTATAACCGGGATAGCCGTTCTCCTCACACCATTCCTGCCCGGCCTCATCATCCTCGGCGATGACAAGACAAGAACTTTCCAACTCACCCGCGTCGATCTTGGGGTCGAATTCGGACAAAGAGGCACGATACAGGCGGGTGACGAAGAGTGATTCAATCTGTGGCATGAGCGCGTTCTTATCCAAATCGATCACTAACTGCGAGAGACAAAATCCAGACGTTTCTTTGGCTGCGAGACCCCATCGCCACCCATATTCAGTCACTTGGTCAATCTGACCTTTAGCTCCCACAGGAGGAGCAGAACAAGGATGGGCGGCGCCCAGAAAAGATAAGCCACCATGTTAATAACGTTCATGTGGCTGAATATCTCTGCAATGGTTTGCGGAAGAACACTACAACGGTAGTATAGAAACTTGTCTGTTTTACAGTCGGCCGCAAACAGCCAGCTCAGGTTCAACGCTAAGCCAAAATAGATACCGCCATAGCGCAAAAACAGTTTCACGACTTTGCTATGAACAAAGAAGCTCAAGGCGATTGAAGCTAGGGGTACCACGCCCAAAATTACCGTTTCCGCCAGAACTGTGCCTAGTGACATATGCTGTTAAGCCTCAGCCGAGAAACTATTTTTTGACTATGTCTTAGGTAGTTATCAACTGATTGGTCTTCAAACGGAAAACCCCCGCCGGTTTCCCGACGGGGGTCAATTTCTTTAGCGAATGGGGACGAACCCCTAGTCGCTTACCAGTCTTCGCGGATCACGACGCGAGTCTTGATCGGCAGCTTCATCGCGGCCAGGCGCAGGGCCTCGCGGGCGATGTCGTCATTGACGCCGTCGATCTCGAACATCACGCGGCCAGGCTTGACTTTGCATGCCCAGCGGTCGACCGAACCTTTACCTTTACCCATACGAACTTCGATCGGCTTTGCCGTGACCGGAGTGTCGGGGAAGATGCGGATCCAGACACGACCCTGACGTTTCATGTGACGCGTCATGGCACGACGTGCAGCTTCGATCTGGCGTGCAGTTACACGCTCAGGCTCGAGAGCTTTGAGGCCGTAGGTGCCGAAGTTCAGATCAGAGCCGCCTTTGGCGAGACCCTTGATCCGGCCTTTGTGCATCTTGCGGAATTTTGTACGCTTTGGTTGAAGCATATCTTTCCCTCCTTAGCGACGACCGCCACCAGCACCACGAGGTGCAGGGCCGTCCTGGAGTTCCTGTGCTTTACGGTCACGTGCCTGCGGATCGTGCTCCATGATCTCACCTTTGAAGATCCAGACCTTGATCCCGATGATCCCGTAGGGAGTCATCGCTTCGGCATGTGCGTAATCGATGTCGGCACGCAGGGTGTGCAGAGGCACGCGGCCTTCGCGGTACCATTCGGTCCGTGCGATTTCGGCGCCGCCCAGACGACCAGCGACGTTCACCCGGATACCCAGGGCGCCCATGCGCATGGCGTTCTGAACCGACCGCTTCATCGCGCGGCGGAACGAGACACGGCGCTCCAGCTGCTGAGCGATGGACTCGGCAACCAGCTGCGCGTCAAGCTCGGGCTTGCGCACTTCGACGATGTTTAGGTGCAGTTCGCTGTCGGTCATACGAGCAAGCTTTTTGCGCAGAACTTCGATGTCTGCACCTTTCTTGCCGATGATGACACCGGGACGAGCTGTGTGGATCGTAACGCGGCACTTCTTGTGCGGACGTTCGATGATCACACGGGCAACACCGGCCTGCTTGCACTCTTTCTGGATGAACTCACGGATCTTGAGGTCTTCCAGCAGAAGATCGCCATAGTCTTTGGTATCTGCGTACCAGCGGCTGTCCCAGGTGCGGTTGACCTGAAGGCGCATGCCGATCGGATTTACTTTATGACCCATTAGGCTTGCTCCTCAACTTGACGCACCTTGATGGTGATCTCCGAGAACGGCTTCATGATCTTGCCGAAACGGCCACGGGCCCGCGGGCGACCGCGCTTCATGACCAGGTTCTTGCCAACCCAGGCTTCGGCGACGATCAGTTCGTCAACGTCCAGGTTGTGGTTGTTTTCGGCATTCGCGATTGCGGATTGCAGGCACTTTTTCACGTCCTGCGCGACACGCTTGTTGCTGAAAGTCAGGTCGGTCAGAGCCTTCTCAACTTTCTTGCCGCGGATCATTTGCGCAACCAGGTTCAGTTTCTGCGGGCTGGTGCGAAGCATGCGGGTTTTCGCCATTGCTTCGTTTTCAGCCACGCGGCGGGGGTTCTTTTCCTTGCCCATGACTTACTTCCGCTTCGCTTTTTTGTCTGCGGCGTGGCCATAATAGGTGCGGGTCGGCGAGTATTCACCGAACTTCTGACCGATCATGTCTTCCGAGACGTTGACGGGGATATGCTTCTGGCCGTTGTACACACCAAAGGTCAGACCCACGAACTGGGGCAGAATGGTGGAACGACGCGACCAGATTTTGATGACTTCGTTGCGGCCCGACTCGCGCGCTGCTTCGGCTTTTTTCAGCACGTAAGCATCGACGAAAGGACCCTTCCAAACAGAGCGAGACATGGATTAACGTCCCTTCTTCTTGGCGTGCCGCGAGCGGATGATCAGCTTCTGGGACGCTTTGTTCTTGTTGCGGGTACGCTTACCCTTGGTGTCCTTACCCCACGGTGTAACCGGTGTACGGCCACCCGAGGTACGACCTTCACCACCACCGTGCGGGTGATCGATCGGGTTCATTGCAACACCACGAACCGACGGACGAACGCCTTTGTGGCGCATACGACCGGCTTTACCGAGGTTTTGGTTCGAGTTGTCGGGGTTGGACACGGCACCAATGGTGGCCATGCATTCCTGACGGACCATGCGCAGCTCGCCCGAGCTCAGACGGATCTGAGCGTAGCCGCC
This sequence comes from Ruegeria sp. H3, assembly GCF_056533095.1. NCBI lineage: Bacteria > Pseudomonadati > Pseudomonadota > Alphaproteobacteria > Rhodobacterales > Roseobacteraceae > Ruegeria > Ruegeria sp. H3. Next base: position 43,949 of record NZ_JBQFOD010000021.1, read on the forward strand.
ATCGCGGCCAACGAACTGAGCGTAAGTACCGGCCGCACGTGCGATCTGACCGCCTTTGCCAGGCTTCATCTCGATGTTGTGGACGATGGTACCAATGGGCATGCCCGAGAACGGCATTGCGTTGCCCGGCTTGATGTCGGCCTTGGCGGATGCCACGACTTTGTCACCAACAGCCAGACGCTGCGGAGCCAGGATATACGCCTGCTCGCCGTCTTCGTATTTTACCAGTGCGATGAATGCGGTCCGGTTCGGGTCATATTCGATCCGCTCGACGGTTGCCGCGACATCAAATTTGTTCCGTTTGAAGTCAACGATCCGGTAGAGACGCTTTGCGCCACCGCCGCGGCGGCGTGAAGTGATCCGTCCGGTGTTGTTCCGGCCGCCCGATTTGGTCAAACCCTCAGTGAGAGACTTGACCGGACGTCCTTTCCAAAGCTCCGAACGGTCGATCAGCACCAGCCCGCGCTGGCCCGGCGTCGTCGGCTTGTACGACTTGAGTGCCATGCTTTCTGTCTTCCGTTTAGCAAGTGCAGGGGGTTTCCCCGCTATGTGATAGGCCCCCGTAGGTGCCAAGGGTATAGGGCCCCGAAGGTCCCCGGTTACAAATATCAGAGGCCCCGGAACGAATCCGAGGCCGCAAGATTGGGAGCGTTTAACAGGGTTGGGGGTGGGTGTCTATAGGAGCAGAGAATTTTCCTAGGTTCCCATCCGCTATTGATTTTCCGACCTTGCGCTTGGAACAGACTCAACGGAAATTCATAGCCTCGGAACAATTTCTGCATAGTCCTGCATAGATCCAATTTGCAAGAAGATAGGCTCAGCGTCGAATGTGTTGCCGATAGGTCTAGCAGCTATTCGATACTCTTTCTGATATGAAAAGGCAAAATGCTTCATCATCTCTGGAAGGATTTTCCCATTGGGACGCCATCTGAAGGGATCAAAATATGTTACTGGCCCACAGTAAACATCGGATTGACCGTACTCTTTCTTAAATGCCTTCTTTAGCTGACGCGAGAAGCTATGTGCATCACGAATGATGAGTGCTGCATTGGCCTCGAAATCAGTGGGCATCCGACGATCCAGATTGAGGCAAGTTGAGAAAAGAAAATAGTCTGGAACCACTATGGGCATGGTAATGGCGCCGCCTTCGATAGGAAGGTTCGCTCCTTGGTAGTTTATATGTGTCTTTCCAGCGAGAGCTTCATCGATCGCCGGAATCCTTAACGTCTTCTGTGTTTCGAGGTCTCGTATGGATTTTAGATGCCCACCACGCGCGTAGTAGCTAGCCGGGGCAAGTCTCACCCGACCCTCTCGGAGCATTGGCTCCAAAAACTCGCGGCGTGAAAATTTGACGATACAGTTTTTTAGCCGCATTGGCATGCCTTTGAACAAGGAAACGCCAGGCGGTTCGCCGTGCTCAAAGTACTTCTGTATCTCAGCATTTCCCATAGCGATAAAGTCGCCTTCAGCGCCGCCACGCGCATTGCATGCTTCCAACATATGCGTAAATGCCTCTGTCATGGACCCAGGTTTCTTAATCTCATCGGGGTCCATTCCAATCATACCATCTTCGGTTAGAATTGTTGTGTTCGCAAATACATCAATCCAGCGTTCTCGAAGCTCCTCATCCGAGCACAAAAGAAGATAAGGGTTCTGGAGATACTGTGCACGCCAGACCTCGTGGCGCGGCAGCCCTCCGTTCTCGCGTCGAGCCTGATCATATTCTTTCAACCTTCGGTGATACCAATCAACCACGTCCGCCGGGTCTGGACCATTAGGATTTGAAGAGAACAAAGCCTGTCCAAGAGGAACACGTACCATACCAACCTCCGTCGCTGTTCAACTAGCAGTAGAAGAGGACTTTGACTTCAACAAGCCCACAAACAAAATGACAGTACCGAACGAAAGGGCCTTTTCGATTTGCTCACGCGCTTAGGGTTTCAAATCTGTGTTCAAGTCGATGAAACTCCTTACGGGGTATCATGTAATTTGCACACCAAAGCGCGGGACAAGGCCGAAGGCCGCCGCGCCAGCGACTGCCCGTCCCGGCGGGCTGGCGCTTTGGGGAGGTTTGCGCCTCGCGATGAATTCGGATGTATCTGGCACCATAAAGCACGCTGTTCAGCCGTTACAGCGCCATCCCACGGGCAGTCTCTGGCGCGGCTTGTGCTCTTATCCAAGGGATCGCCTGCGGCACAGCGGCTCGGACTCCACCGCAATCCGCTGCTTGAGCTTGATATGGCCCAGTACCTCGCGAAAGGCGCGGTGTTTGGGTTTGCCTTCCAGATAGTCCGCCAGTTTGAGCAGGTTGATCGGGTGTTTCCCAATCAACGCCTCAATCCGCTGCACCGCGTCGTCCAACTCATAGTGATCCACGTACTGGCAGGCCACCTGCGTGGGCGTCAGCAGGCAGTAGTCCTGCGGGCGTTTCTCGGTGTAGCGCGCGATGTCGAAAGGCGACGCGCCGAGGGCGTGGAACTTGGGGATGTGCACGCGCATATCGGCCTCGGCCTGCTCCAGCACCGTGCCCGATGTCTGGCGAAATCCCAGCGGGCCAAGCTTGCCGACCACATGGCGACGCATCGCCGGAGAGATCATGTCCACATCCGCCCGGTCGTATTTCAGATCATCAAAAACCGACAGCAGCCCCAGCTTTTCATCGACGATCTGAAAGTAGGGCTCGACGCTGAACGCCCGCATCTTCTCCAGTACCTGCGCACGCACAGTTTCAGGGTCCGAAACGAAATCGGCCCCGGCGGGTTGATCCGCCGGGGCCGTGAATAGTCGCAGTAAGCGTCGGATCAAAGACCGGTGCTCACGTCGATTGTGTTGCCCTCTTCCAGGGTCACATATGCTTTTTTGACGTCTTTCCGACGACCCAGCTGGCCGCGGAACCGCTTGACCTTGCCTTTGGTCACGGTGGTGTTCACCGCTTTGACCTTCACACCAAACAGCGCCTCAACGGCCTCTTTGATCTGCGGCTTGTTGCTGTCGATCGCCACTTCAAAGACAACCGCGCCGTTTTCGGACGCCATCGTCGACTTTTCGGTGATGACCGGCTTGCGGATCACGTCGTAGTGTTCTGCCTTCGCGCTCATTTCAGACGAGCCTCCAGTGCTTCGACAGCCGCTTTGGTGAGCACCAGGGTGTCACGCTTGAGGATGTCATAGACGTTTGCGCCCATCGACGGCAGGATATCCAGACCTTCGATATTCTTGGACGCTTTCAGGAACCCTTCGTTCACGGTCGCGCCGTCGATGACCAGAGCACGTTTCCAACCCAGGTTTGCAACCTGTTTGGCCAGAGCGGCAGTCTTGCCTTCGGCTTCGGCGTTCTCGATCACAACCAGTTCACCAGCCTTGGCTTTGGCCGACAAAGCGTGGCGCAGGCCAAGCTTGCGGAACTTCTTGGGCAGATCGTGGCCGTGCGAGCGCACGACGGGGCCTTTGTAGATACCACCACCACGGAAGATCGGCGCGTTACGGTCACCATGGCGTGCGCCGCCGGTGCCCTTCTGGCGATAGATCTTCTTGGTCGAGTAGCTGGTTTCCGAGCGGGTCTTGACCTTGTGGGTGCCGGCCTGCGCGTTGTTGCGCTGCCAACGGACCACACGGTGCAGGATGTCCGCGCGCGGCTCGAGGCCGAACAGATCGGCGTTCAGCTCGATGTCGCCGGCTTTGCCGCCGTCCAGTTTGATTACATCAAGTTTCATGCTTCACCACCTTCCGCGGGAGCTTCTTCCGCAGGTGCTTCGGTTGCAGCCGATTTCACAGCAGCCGGGAAAGGCAGGCCTTCCGGTGCTTTCTTCTTCACGGCGTCCTTGACGGTGACCCAGCCCGATTTCGGTCCAGGAACGGCGCCTTTGATGAAGACCAGGTTCCGGTCGGCGTCGGTTTTGACGACTTCCAGGTTCTGGGTGGTAACACGGGCAGCACCCATGTGACCGGCCATCTTCTTGCCTTTGAAAACCTTGCCCGGGTCCTGACACTGACCCGTTGAGCCGTGCGAACGGTGGCTGATCGACACACCGTGCGAGGCGCGCAGACCACCAAAGTTCCAGCGCTTCATCGCACCGGCAAAGCCTTTACCGATCGAGGTACCAGAAACGTCAACCTTCTGACCTTCCAGGAAGTGTTCTGCCGAAATCTCGGCGCCCACATCGATCAGGCCATCTTCCGACACGCGGAACTCGGCCAGCTTACGCTTGGGCTCAACCTTGGCAGCGGCATAGTGACCGCGCATGGCTTTCGAGGTGCGTTTTGCCTTGGCAGCACCGGCGCCCAGCTGAACGGCTGTGTAGCCGTCTTTGTCAGCGGTGCGCTGTGCAACAACCTGCAGGTTGTCCAGGTGGAGAACGGTCACAGGGATCTGCTTGCCGTCTTCCATGAACAGGCGGGTCATGCCAACTTTTTTTGCGATAATACCAGAGCGCATAATCTATACCCTCCGATCTTATGACTGCAGCTTGATCTCGACGTCCACGCCAGCAGCGAGGTCGAGCTTCATCAGCGCGTCAACGGTCTGGGGGGTCGGATCAACGATGTCGAGCAGACGCTTGTGCGTGCGGATCTCGAACTGGTCGCGGGATTTCTTATCAACGTGAGGGCCACGGAGAACCGTGAACTTCTCGATCTTGTTCGGCAGCGGGATCGGGCCGCGCACGTTCGCGCCGGTCCGCTTGGCAGTGTTGACGATCTCTTGTGTGCTGGCATCCAGAACGCGATAGTCAAATGCCTTCAGCCGAATACGGATATTTTGGCTTTGCATATTAACAGCCTTTTATCAGGCGTTGAGGTTGAGAGGAGGACAGACGCGCATCGCCAACCCTCTTCGAACCCAAAAGGCGGGAATCACCCCGCCTTGACGTTCTTATCGAGAACTCGCGCGTATTAGTGGGGTTAGTGGGGTTTGGCAAGGGGGAAATGGAGTGCCGCGCCAGAGTGATCGCTTTTCCGATGCTAGCAAACTACATCAGAGTCCCCATACGGCATCGCGTTAAGAGGATAACCCTTCAACGCATTGAGTTGTGCGACCTTCCGTCAGGTATCCACGCACTGACTGTTTTGCGTCTTTTTCAATCTGTTCCGTCACATCCAAGCACAAGGCTATACCGACAGTTATTTCTGCAATTTCGTTGAAATATGCGTCCAATTGATCCATCGGCGGGGGTTCATAGATGCGAGTCAGAACTACAATACGAGGATCAAGCGGGTAGCGCGCAGTGAGACCGCAATACTCATAGGTCGTCGAGTCTTGGTTGGAACCACAACTCACTGCAAACTGTTTTTCGGCAGAGTTCGGGGTGAGATACAACAGCAGGAAACTGTCTTGGCGAGTTGAATTCACGGTGTAACCGGGCAGTCGCAGGTGTTCAGGCACAGGATCAGGGTATTTGTAAAACTTGCCCGGACCTAGGGGTGACCAAAGAAAATCTGAGTCCCGATTGAGCCGCTTAATATGGATCACTGTGTAATCCAAAATTGGTATTTCCGTCAGTATTTCATTCAACCAATCAAGCCTGTTGATCGGAAGAAAATTTGTGTCGATTTCCCACCCCCAATAATCTTGACCAGCGTAGAATGTGCGTGTGTTCAACTGCACCAGAATATCTTCTTCTGCATGCAACGCAGAGGCACGTGGTAGCACCAAGCTGAGGGCAAAGAGAATTCTCAAAAACACAAACAACACTCTTCTTCAAATTGTTTCAAACTATAACTATCAATCTAAAGCCGAAGCGCAAGCACGATTACAGCGCATGTAACATATAAAAAGGCCGCCCCCGATGTGGGACGGCCTTCTTTAGTTCGATGGTGTGGGCTCTCATTGCTCTTTCAGAGCAACTGCCGCCCACCGGCCAGAGTTTTCTGACGAAAACTCGACCTTACTCAGTAATCTTCGACACGACGCCGGCGCCGACGGTGCGGCCGCCTTCGCGGATGGCGAAGCGCAGGCCCTGCTCCATCGCGATCGGTGCGATCAGCTCAACGCCGAACGACACGTTGTCGCCGGGCATGACCATCTCGGTGCCTTCCGCCAGGGTCACGGTGCCGGTCACGTCAGTTGTACGGAAGTAGAACTGCGGACGGTAGTTCGCGAAGA
>NZ_JBQFOD010000022.1:0-42939 GCF_056533095.1 Ruegeria sp. H3
CCGAAGCCGAAGCCGAAGCCGAAGCCGAAGCCGAAGCCGAAGCCGAAGCCGAAGCCGAAGCCGAAGCCGAAGCCGAAGCCGAAGCCGAAGCCGAAGCGCCGGTGGAGGAAACACATTCTGCGCCGGAAAAAGCTGACGAACGCGTTGTTGAAAAGCGCGGCGGGTTTGTGCCCGCGCTGATCGGAGGCATCGTTGCCGCAGCCATCGGGTTCATCGCGGGACGTGCCGACCTGATCCCGTCGGGCGAAGCCGACCCGGCCCAGGCCATTGCGGCGCTGGAAGCCAAATTGGCAGATCAATCCGATCAGATTGCGAAACTTGCCCAGACTTCTGAAACCTCGGGCCTTACGGATCAAATCAAAGCCTTGTCCGACAAGCTAAGCCCGGTCGAAACCGACTTGGGCGCAGTGAAATCTAGCGTTGAAGCGCTGAGTGCACAAGTCGGACCGTTATCGGATCGGTTGAATGCGCTCGAAGCGAACCCGGTCACCTCAAACGCGCCGCCCGAAGCAACCGCCGCATTTGAGGCCGAATTGTCCAAGCTGCAAGACTCATTGGCAGCGCAGCGGGCTGAGGTTGAAAAGATGGTTGCAGATGCGCAAGCGCTTGAGGCCAAAGCCTCGGCCGAGGCGCGCGCGGCGACCAATGCCGCGATCTTGTCGCGCCTGCGTGGTCAGATGCAGGCCGGCGAGCCGTATCAAGACCTTTTGATTGAGCTGAAAGCGGGCGGTGTGGACATTCCGGATGCTTTGGCCGGCCCGGCAGAAAGCGGCGTTGAAACACTTGCGTCATTGCGGGCGTCTTTTGATCCGGTTGCGCGAACAGCGTTGGCCGACGCCCGGGACGCGGATAAAGGCACAGGCTTTGTCGCCTTCCTGCAGCGTCAGACCGGTGCGCGGTCGGTAACGCCTCAGGATGGGGACGACCCGGATGCCATTCTGTCGCGTGCGCAAGCCGCCCTGGCCTCGGGCGATCTGAACGGGGCGTTGACGGAATTGAAATCACTGCCCGAAGCGGCGCAGACCGCAGTGGCCGAGTGGGAGCAGGCGGCACAGACGCGGGTCTCTGCCGTAGAGGCCGCGAATACGCTCGCGTCCAGCCTGAATTCGAACTGAGGGACCTGCCATGCTGTGGTCATTGTTTAAAATCCTTGTATTCGTTGCGATTATCGGACTGTTGGCCCTCGGCGCCCAGTTCTTGATGCAGACCAGCGGAGGCGTGCAGATCACTGTCGCGGGAACTGAATATACGCTGGGCCCGCTGCAATCGGTCATTGCGCTGGGCGTGCTGGTTTTTGCGGTGTGGCTGTTCTTCAAATTGCTCAGCCTTCTGATTGCGACACTGAAATTCCTCAACGGCGACGAAACCGCCTTGTCGCGTTATTTCGACCGCAGCCGCGAACAGCGCGGCTATCAGGCGCTGTCTGACGGTCTGATGGCGTTGGCTTCGGGCGAGGGGCGCGTGGCGATGACCAAGGCGAACAAGGCCGAGAGATTGCTGAACAAGCCGGAGCTGACCAACCTGCTGGTTGCTCAAGCTGCCGAAATGACCGGCGACACCAAGAAAGCGTCTGAGACCTACAAGAAGTTGGTGACCAACAGCGCGACCAGGTTTGTTGGCGTGCGGGGCATCATGAAGCAGAAGCTGGCCGAAGGCGATCAGGACACCGCGCGTAAGCTGGCTGAGAAAGCCCTGGCGATCAAACCGCGCCACGAGGAAACGCAGGACGTATTGTTGAACCTTCAGACCAAGGCGCAGGATTGGGCTGGTGCGCGGTCCACTTTGAACTCAAAGCTCAAGGCCGGGTATCTGCCGCGCGATGTGTTCAAACGGCGCGATGCGGTTCTGGCCCTATCCGAAGCCAAGGATATTCTGAACGAGGACGCCAGCTTGGATCAGCAAGAGCGCGCGATTGAGGCCAACCGTATGTCGCCCGATCTGGTTCCTGCTGCCGCGATGGCCGCGCGGGCCTATATCGAAAAGGGTAAACCCCGCGCCGCGACGAAGATCATCAAAAAAGCCTGGGAGGCTCAGCCGCATCCGGATCTGGCTCACGCCTTTGCCGAGATTGCGCCGGATGAGTCTGCTCCGGACCGGATCAAACGCTTTGCGGCATTGACCCGCATTCATCCTGAACATCCTGAAACCCGCCTGATCCTGGCCGAGTTGAACATCGTTGCCGAAGACTTCCCCGAAGCGCGCCGCGCGCTGGGGGACGTGGTTAAACAGCAGGCGGATGCGCGTGGCTACACTTTGATGGCGGCGATTGAACGGGGCGAAGGTGCGTCGGACTCCGTGGTACAGGGCTGGCTTGCAAAAGCCCTGACTGCGCCGCGCGGGCCGCAATGGGTCTGCGACAATTGCCAGCATATTCAGGCGGAGTGGACCCCGGTCTGCGATAATTGCGGCAGCTTTGACACGCTCAGTTGGAAGGTTCCGCAAACACCCGAGATCACCAGTGCAACCGGTGTTCACATGTTGCCGTTGATCGTCGGCGCGCTGGAAGACAACTCCGAGACCGAGACCGAGGACGAGACCGACGCTGGCGAAGCAGAAACAGCGGATGTGATCGAATTGGATGTCGAAACGGTCGACGAGAAGGTCGAGAAACAGGCCTGACACTCCTGGTGGGCAGATGATTGTCCCAGCCAATTCCGTTTGCTAACGTCGCCCTCGTGTCGGGGAGGGCACCCAAATCTGAATGTTGGACTATTCGCATAACCCCTGGCTGGTGGCTGCGTCACTGGCTGTGGCGTTGATGGCCGGGTTTACCGGGCTGTACCTGACGCATGGCGCATCGAAACTGGATGATCAAAAGCGCAAATTCGTGGTCGCGCTGGCCGCGGTTATTTTGGGCGGCGGTATTTGGTCGATGCATTTTGTTGCGATGCTGGGCCTGCAACTGCCGATCCTGTTTTATTATGACGCGTTGATCACACTGATCTCAGCCCTTGTGGCGATCCTGATGGTGGGACTTGCGTTGCTGCTGCTGCATTTCCGACCTCGCACGATGCAGACTATGGTGACGGCAGGTGTGATCGTCGGCCTTGGCATTGTGGTGATGCATTATGTCGGCATGGCCGGGATGGAGCTATGCCGCCCCGTCTATACCTTCTGGGACATTGCGATTTCGACCGTGGCTTCGGTGGTTCTGTCGGTGCTCGCGATCTGGGTGGCCTATGACAACCGTACCCAGCGCAACATTTTGCTGGGCACTGTGTGTTTTGGTCTCGCCGTCTTCACGATGCATTTCGTGGCCACTGGTCTGACCGATTTTGTTGCCAGCGACAATACGGGCGGAGCAGGGCCTGCGCTGAACAATCAGGTGCTGGCGATGGGTGTGACCGTCTCGGTTTTCCTGATTTGTGGGGCTTTCCTGTTGACCGGAATCACCTTCATCGGGCCTCAGCCCGCTGATGTAACTCCGATGCCAGACCCCGCGCCTGAACCTCAGCCAACGGCGTTGCGCGCAGGTGTTCCGTTCGAGCGCGAAGGACAGACCTTCTTTACAGACGCCGGCAGCGTGGCAGCAATCCGGGCCGAAGGGCATTATACGGTGCTTTACATGGGGGGCGAGAAACTCTTTTGTCCCTGGTCCATTACCGAGGCTGAAACGCGCCTGAAACCCGACGGGTTCTTGCGGGCGCATCGCAGCTATCTGGTGAACCCGAAACATGTGTCGAGTTTTGAACGACACAAGGACAACGGCACCTGCTATTTCGACGGTGTTGATGCCTTGCCTAAGGTTCCGGTCAGTCGATCTCGACTGACGGCAATCCGCGACGCGCTGGGCCTATGATCGCAACTCGTGCAGCTTATTCGCAATTCGTGAAACATCCGGCGCGCCCTGTTTCACGCCACTGGCGGCGATAGCGCCGGGTCCTCTTTTCTTTCCTCAGGTCCCCCAAGGCATACCGCTCGGACCCAGGGAGGAAAACATGATACCAGCCGGTTTTGAGTATCACCGGCCAGGCGATATCGCCTCGGCCATTGGCATTCTGCAAGAACATGGAGACGAGGCGCGCGTGATCGCGGGCGGGCACAGCCTGATCCCGATGATGAAGCTGCGTATGGCCGAAATGGGCCATCTGATTGACCTTCAGGCGATTGATGAGCTGAAGGGTATCGAGGTCGGGTCCGATACCGTGGCTTTGGGTGCCATGGTCACACAGCATGAGCTGATCACGCATGAGGGCCTGGCCTCGGCGATCCCTCTGATCCGCGAAGCGGCGTTGCAGATCGCTGATCCGCAAGTGCGTTACATGGGCACTGTTGGCGGCAATGTGGCCAATGGCGATCCGGGCAATGACATGCCGGGTCTGATGCAATGCCTTAACGCGACCTTTCATCTATCGGGTCCGGACGGAGCGCGCGACGTCGCTGCGCGTGAATTTTACGAGGCGGCCTATTTCACAGCGCGCGAAGATGAGGAAATTCTGACCCGCATCTCCATTCCCGTGCCGGGTGCGGGTGTCGGTCAGGCCTACGAGAAGCAAAAGCGCAAGATCGGCGATTATGCGACTGCGGCTGCAGCGGTGATGGTTGGCAATGGCACAGCCTCGGTCGCAATGACCAATCTGGCCGATACGCCCATCTGGTCAGAAAGCGCAAGCAATGCGTTGGCCGATGGCGATGTAAATGGCTGCGTTACGGCAATGCTCGATGCGATCGACCCGGTGGCCGACAACCGCGGCCCCGTCGAATTCAAGAAACATGTGGCCGCCGTGATGCTGCGCCGCGCCATCGACCGTGCGCAGAATCGCGCGGGTTGAAGGGAGGAAACCATGTCGAAAATGCACGTAAAACTCACTGTGAACGGCAAAGAGGTCGAAGGACTGGCCGAGCCGCGCACGCTGCTGATCCACTTCTTGCGGGAAGATTTGAAAATCACCGGCCCTCATATCGGTTGCGAAACCAGCCATTGCGGGGCCTGCACCGTGGATATCGATGGCAAATCCGTCAAATCCTGCACTACCTTTGTAGCGCAAGTGAACGGGGCCGATGTCACCACCGTCGAAGGCCTCACCAATGACGATGGCAGCCTAGGCGTATTGCAGGAGATGTTCCGCGAACATCACGGGCTGCAATGCGGTTTCTGCACGCCGGGCATGATCACCCGTGCGCATAGGTTACTGCAGGAAAACCCGAACCCGACCGAAGAGGATATCCGTTTTGGCATGGCCGGTAACCTCTGCCGCTGCACCGGCTATCAGAACATCGTCAAGGCGATCTCAGCCTCGGCTGACATGCTCAATGCACAGAAGGAGGCTGCGGAATGAACGACCAGACCCTGACCCCCGAAGAACGCGCCGCCAATCTAAAAGGGATGGGTTGTGCTCGCAAACGCGTGGAAGACGTGCGTTTTACCCAAGGCAAAGGCAATTATGTCGATGACATCAAGCTGGACGGGATGCTGTTCGGCGCATTCGTCCGCTCGCCCTATGCTCACGCCCGCGTAGTCAGTGTGAACAAAGAGGCCGCACTGGCCGTGCCTGGTGTTGTTGCCGTGTTGACCGCCGAAGATCTCGCGCCTTTGGGCCTGCATTGGATGCCGACACTGGCGGGTGACAAGCAGATGGTTCTGGCAGATGGCAAAGTGCTGTTCCAGGGCCAGGAGGTTGCCTATGTCGTTGCTGAAAACCGGTATATCGCAGCAGATGCGGCAGAGCTGGTCGAGGTTGAGTACGAAGAACTACCCGTCCTGACCGACCCGTTCGAGGCGTTGAAATCAGATGTGGTCCTACGTGAAGACCTGGAAGGTCAGACCGAGGGTGCCCATGGGCCGCGCAAGCATCACAATCATATATTCACCTGGGAACAGGGCGACAAAGACGCGACTGAGGCCGTTCTTGGTGAGGCCGATGTGGTCGCCGAAGAAATGGTTTACTACCACCGCACCCATCCTTGTCCGCTGGAGACCTGCGGTTGTGTTGCCTCAATGGACAAAGTGACCGGCAAGCTGACGCTATACGGTACCTTCCAGGCTCCGCACGCGATCCGCACCGTCGTGTCGCTGATTTCTGGTCTGGCCGAGCACAACATTCGCGTGATCAGCCCCGATATTGGCGGTGGATTTGGCAACAAGGTGGGCGCTTACGCGGGCTATGTCTGCTCGGTCGTGGCCTCCATTGTCACCGGCCAGCCAGTGAAATGGGTCGAAAACCGGATGGAGAACCTGATGTCCACCGCGTTTGCCCGCGACTACTGGATGCAGGGCAAGATCGCCGCCACTAAAGACGGTAAAATCACCGGCCTATGGTGTCATACGACGGCGGATCATGGTGGCTTTGACGCCTGTGCGGACCCGACTAAATTCCCGGCTGGGTTCATGAATATCTGCACCGGGTCCTATGACATCCCGACTGCCTATCTGGCTGTGGATGGGGTCTATACAAATAAGGCTCCAGGCGGGGTGGCCTATCGCTGTTCGTTCCGTGTGACCGAGGCGGCGTATTTCATCGAACGCATGATCGAGGTTCTGGCCATCAAGCTGAACATGGACGCGGCTGAACTACGCCGGATCAACTTTATCAAGGCCGATCAATTCCCGTATCAGTCCGCGCTGGGCTGGGAGTATGACTCGGGTGATTATCACACCGCTTGGGACAAGGCGCTGAAGGCCGTGGACTATGACGGTTTACGCGCCGAGCAGGCGCAGCGGATCGAGGATTTCAAAGCTGGCAAGACCCGCAAACTGCTGGGTATTGGCCTGACGCACTTTACTGAGATCGTTGGCGCTGGCCCGGTGAAGAACTGTGACATCCTCGGGCTTGGCATGTTCGATAGCTGCGAAATCCGCATCCACCCTACGGGTTCGGCCATCGCGCGGTTAGGGACGATCTCACAGGGTCAGGGCCATGCCACGACCTTTGCCCAGATCATCGCCAGTGAGATTGGCCTGCCCGCCGACGACATCACGCTGGAGGAGGGTGATACCGATACGGCTCCTTATGGTCTCGGGACCTATGGGTCTCGATCGACACCTGTGGCCGGGGCTGCAACGGCAATGGCCGCGCGCAAAATCCGAGCAAAGGCGCAGATGATCGCGGCTTACCTGCTGGAGGTGCATGACGACGACGTCGAATGGGACGTGGACCGGTTCGCTGTCAAAGGCGCGCCTGAGCGGTTCAAGACGATGAAGGAAATCGCCTTTGCCGCCTATAACCAGGCCATCCCCGGTCTGGAGCCCGGTTTGGAAGCGGTCAGCTACTATGATCCGCCGAACATGACCTATCCGTTCGGGGCCTATATCTGTGTCATGGAGATCGACGTGGATACCGGCGAATGGGATGTCAGACAGTTCTATGCGCTGGATGATTGCGGCACCCGGATCAACCCGATGATCATCGAGGGGCAGGTTCATGGTGGTGTGACCGAAGCGCTGGCCATCGCGATGGGGCAGGAAATTGCCTATGATGAGATGGGTAATGTGAAGACCGGTACGTTAATGGACTTTTTCCTGCCGACCGCGTGGGAGACACCGAACTATACGACCGATCATACTGTCACGCCCTCTCCGCACCATCCCATTGGTGCAAAGGGTGTGGGAGAAAGCCCGAATGTTGGCGGTGTACCCGCGTTTTCGAACGCGGTTCATGATGCCTTCCGGCCTTTTGGCCTTGTCCAGAGCCATATGCCACATGACCATTGGCGGATCTGGAAGATTGCCAACGGGTTGGGGATGCACGGGTGATTGGGTTCGGATCGGCTTGACCGATCCGACCGAGGCAAGGGGGCTCTGCCCCCTTGGACCCCCGGGATATTTTTAGCCAGATGAAGAATGGATCCTGGTTTTGACTTTAGTGGATGTGCAGAACGGGTTGGCCGCGCAGGGCTACGTCGCCGATGATCGGTTGGCGATGGCGCTGCATCTGGCGCAAGCCTTGGGACGACCCTTGTTGCTGGAAGGTCCTGCCGGCGTCGGGAAGACCGAGGTGGCCAAGGCCATGGCTGCGTGGCGCGAGGCGCGTTTGATCCGCTTGCAGTGTTATGAAGGGTTGGATGCGAGCCACGCCATCTATGAGTGGAACTATCAGCGTCAACTTTTGGCTATCCGAGCGAGTGAAGCAACAGGTGGGGTGGGTGAGGCAGAGCTGTTTTCGGACGCGTATCTGCTCAAAAGACCTTTGTTAGAGGCTATATCTGAAGAAACGCCCCCGGTTTTGTTGATTGATGAGATTGATCGGGCGGACGAGGAGTTTGAGGCGTATCTGCTTGAGATTCTTTCGGATTTTCAGATCACAATCCCGGAACTAGGGACCGTTACAGCCCGATCACGGCCAACCGTGATCTTGACGGCCAACGGAACACGGGACTTGTCTGACGCGTTGCGGCGACGGTGTTTGTACAGTTTTTTGGATTATCCATCGAAAGAGACCGAGATGGCGATCCTGCGCGCTCGAATGCCAGAGGTCGAAGGGATCCTGGCACGGCAGATCATCGGGGTCGTGCAAGCGTTGCGCAAAGAAGAACTGGAAAAAACACCAGGTATTGCCGAGATGTTGGACTGGGCGGCTGCCTTGTCCGGTCTTGGGGTCAATGATCTGGCGAAATCCCGGGATGAGGTGCAGGCAACATTAGTGTGTTTGCTCAAGACAGCTGCTGACTATGATGCTGCCCCACCCGAAGTGATGGATCGGCTGATTGGGAAGGTGGCGTGATGCAAGTCACGCGGTTCCCCTCGCGCGCCGCAGGGTTTGCAGACCGTATGTCGGGCTTCATTGCACATCTGCGTATGAACGGCCTTCATGTGGGGCCGCGGGAAACTGGTGATGCGATGGCGGCTTTGTCCGCAGTTGAGGCAACTGATTCCGAACAAGCACGTCAGGCTTTGTGCGCGCTTTTGGCGGGAGATGCAGAAGATTGGCGTCGGTTCGACGACCTGTTTGACGCCTACTGGTTCAACGCTGGCAAACACCGCTCGGGTTCGTCCAAAACCACACATGTCAGGGTACAATCGGCGAAGCCAATGATCTGGCAAAGTCAAAACACAGGGGCAGAAGAGCCTCAGGATGAAGCGGATACAGAAGCTGCTGTACCGGAAACGGGCGCGGGTGAGGCTGAGGGGATCGATGGGCAGCTGATTGCGACCCAGACGACAAACCTATCCCGCCGAGATCTGCGTGAGTTGATGGATGAAGAGAGCCTAAAACAGGCGGAAACAGCTGCTTTGAGGCTTGCGCGTGCCATACGGGATCGACGATTTCGCAGGCGAAAACAGGCGCTGAGAGGACCCGTGCTAGACATGCGACGTATTCAGCGGGCAAGCCTTGCGCGGGGTGGAGAGCCATTGGACCTGTATCGCCGCGCCCGGCCACCGCGCCCGATGCGGATCGTTGCGTTGTGTGATGTGAGCGGTTCGATGACCGTGTACTCTCGCGTGTTCCTTGCCTTTCTAAAAGGCCTAATCGGCAGCGGGACTGAAGCCGACGCGTATCTGTTTCACACACGGCTGATGCGAGTCACCGACGCTTTGCGGGATCATGACACGCTGCGGGCCGCTGGGCGGTTATCGCTTATGGCCGAGGGATTTGGTGGCGGCACCGATATCTCTGGCAGCCTCGAAACCTTTCTGAACGGGTATGGCGCGCGTGCCCTAAATGGGCGGACGATCGTGCTGATCCTGTCGGATGGCTATTGCAGCCGAGATTCCGAGGCGCTGGGCCATGCCCTTGTGCGTATCCGACGCAAAGCGCGGCGCATTGTTTGGCTGAACCCTCTCAAAGGATGGAAAGACTATCAGCCTATCGCGACTGCCATGCAGGCGGCAGAACCCCATCTGGATGCGCATCTACCCGCCAATACGCTCGATGCTTTGGCGGCACTTGAACCCGAGTTCCGGAAGCTTTGAAAGGCTCTAATATGGCGAATTTCGACATCTTCGACAGAATCGAGCAGTTGAGACAGAGCGATCAGCCTTTCTGCGTAGCGACAGTTCTGCGAACTGCGGATGCGACCTCGGCCAAGGCGGGGGGCAAGGCCGTGATCAATTGCGACGGGGATATCTTGGGCCATCTGGGTGGTGCCTGTGTACAGCGGGCTGTTCGCACATCGGCGCAAGCAGCGCTGGCGAGTGGTGTCCCGCAGATGATCCGCGTGAAACCTTCGGAAAAGGTGGTGAGCATGACGGACCCTGATGATGTGCAGACCTTCAAAAGCGGGTGCCCATCTGGCGGCACCGTTGATCTTTTGGTCGAACCCTACCAACAGGCCCCGCGATTGGTGATCTTCGGTGACTCGCCCATTGCTTCGGCCTTGGCCGCCCATGGCGCATTGGCAGGGCTGCGTATTTATCTTGAGGATGCGGCTGTTGCCTCGGACGACTATGACCGGTTTTCACTCGATCAGGTCGAAGATATGGGGATTGAGGGGCGCGACTTTGTGGTTGTCGCCTCTCAAGGCCGCAATGATGGTGCTGCACTTCGGGCTGCGCTGAATAGTTCTGCCGATCGTGTGTCGATGGTCGCGAGCCGCCGCAAGGCTGATACGCTGTTGGCGAAACTTATTGGTCAGGGCATGGACCCAGTGCGCGCTGCGCGCCTTAAGTCCCCAGCAGGGTTGGATATTCATGCAATTGACCCGCACGAGATCGCCTTGTCGATCCTGGCTGAGATCGTGCTTTGGCGGAACAGTGATACCGCACAGGAGGTTTCGCATGATGAAAGGCTTGCTTAAGCTGTGCCGCGCGACGTGGCCGAAGCGCCCTGATCTTAGCCTGAAGGAAAAAGAAGAGCTGGCGCTGATCGTGTTCCCGAGATGCTGTTGAAAGAGGAAAGACCTAAATGGAATTGAGTGACGAAATCCGCATCTCGGCCCCGCGTGACGTGGTGTACAAGGCCCTGAACAATCCGGAGATTTTGCGGGAATGTATCCCTGGCTGTGAAGAGTTGACACAAACCGCACCCGAGGAGCTTGAAGCTAAGGTGGTTCTGAAGATTGGTCCGGTCAAAGCCAAGTTTGCTGGTCAAGTGACGCTAGATACGGCCAAGGCGCCGGATGGATTTTCGCTTACTGGCGAAGGCAAAGGCGGGGCTGCCGGGTTTGCCAAGGGCGGGGCCGACGTGACCCTGACCGAGGACGGGGATGAGACAGTGCTTGCCTATACCGCGAAGGTGGATATCGGCGGCAAAATCGCACAGCTGGGCAGCCGTTTGATCGCCGGAACTGCCAAGAAACTGTCAGGAAAATTCTTCACACGGTTTGGCGAGATCGTGTCCGAGCAGGAGGCTTCCTGACGCGAGCAACGAACAGAATTCAACACCGTTCAGCCAACAGGACAGAAATAGCTGCACGCGCCGCTATTGATTTTTTACCGCGCGTAAAGAAAATGAAAAGCTGTGACAAGATACAGGCAGCAAGGGTCCGCAAGCGGTAGGCATGACGAAAATCAAGAACATGGAAGAATTCGCGGCGCTGAGCGGTATCTCAAGGCCGACGGTTTCGAAATACTTCCACGACCCCGAGAGCGTTCGGCCCTCGACGCGGGCACGGATCGAAGAAGCGCTGGAGCAGTTTGATTATCGTCCCAACATCTATGCGGTGAACCAGAACCGTAAGCTGACCAAGAATATCGGCATCGTGGTGCCTTATCTCGCTGACCCGTTTTTTGCCGAGATCGCGAGGTATCTGGAACAAAGCTGTATCGCCGCGGGGTATCGACCGTCCTTGTTCAGCTCGCACGGTGAACAGAAATTGGAGAATGAGATTCTCGACAGTTTGCGGTCGCTGAAGCCGGCGGGCGTGCTGCTGGCCCCCTTGGGGCGCGCATCGGATCGGTCTCAGATCGAAAAGTTCTGCGCCAATGTTCCGACTGTGCTGTTTGACAGCAACCTCGAAGGTTTGGGTGCTGCATTTATTGGCTCGGACAATTTCAGCTTTGTCTCTCAGACGGTGGAATACATGACTCGAACGGGTGAGCCGCCGTCATTCTTCGAGATGCGGACCCCTGCCAACCCAAACGCCAACAAACGCCGTAAGGCGTATGTCGAGGTGATGGATCGTTTGGGGTTCGAGCCCCATGTCATCAAGATCGATGGTGAAGGCTGGGCCTTTGAAGAGATCGGCCATCATGGGGCTTTGAAGGTTTTGGATCAAGGTCTGCTGCGCACGGACTCAGTCCTGTGCAGCAATGACCGCCTTGCCATTGGCTTTCTGGCGGCGTGTTACGAGCAGGGGATTCGCGTGGGGCGGCGTCCGGATTGCGCGCTTCGCGTTGCATCAAATGACGATCATCCCTTTGCCAAGTTTACCTGTCCGTCCCTGACAACTGCTGCACATGACTATGACAACGTGGCTGCGCGCAGCGTCGAGGCCTTGTTTGAACTCATTGAAAATGCGGGAAATTCTGGCAAGAGGACCGAAACTTTGTTCCCTGCGCGGCTGGTGCTAAGAGAATCTGCGTGAGTCAATAAACTTAACGCGCGTAAAGTTTTTGTTGACGCCGCGACAATTTTAAAACTACCCTCTCTACACGACATCCAAGCTCAGGGAGGACAGGGATGTATCTGAAGAACGCACTTCGTGCGGCGACTGCACTGACATTCGTCGCTACGGCAGCGGCCCATGCACAAACCATAACGATCGCCACCGTCAATAACGGCGACATGATCCGGATGCAGGGCTATACCGACAATTTCACCGAAGCGACCGGCATTGATGTGGAATGGGTGACGCTGGAAGAAAACGTGCTGCGTCAGCGCGTGACTACCGATATCACCACTAAGGGCGGTCAGTTCGACATCATGACCATCGGCATGTACGAAACCCCGATCTGGGGTGCCAATGGTTGGTTGGTGCCGCTGGACGGAATGTCCGCTGACTATGATGTTGGGGACCTGCTTCCCGCGATGGCCGGTGGCCTGAGCAATGACGGTACGCTCTATGCGGCGCCGTTTTACGGCGAAAGCTCGATGATCATGTACCGCACCGACCTGATGGAAAAGGCCGGATTGGAAATGCCCGAGGGGCCCACATGGCAGTTCATCCGCGAAGCGGCAGCAGCCATGACGGATCGTGACAACGACATCAACGGCATCTGCCTGCGCGGTAAGGCCGGTTGGGGTGAAGGCGGCGCTTTCATCACCGTGACCGCAAACTCGTTCGGCGCACGCTGGTTTGATGAGGACTGGAAACCCCAGTTCGATCAGCCTGAATGGAAAGAAGCGCTGACTTTCTTTGTCGATATGATGAATGAATCAGGCCCAGCGGGTTATGCGACCAACGGGTTCAACGAAAACCTGTCGCTGTTCCAGCAAGGCAAGTGCGGCATGTGGATCGACGCGACAGTTGCAGCGTCATTTG
Source organism: Ruegeria sp. H3 (assembly GCF_056533095.1). Classification (NCBI taxonomy): domain Bacteria; kingdom Pseudomonadati; phylum Pseudomonadota; class Alphaproteobacteria; order Rhodobacterales; family Roseobacteraceae; genus Ruegeria; species Ruegeria sp. H3. The sequence goes on from NZ_JBQFOD010000022.1 coordinate 13,300, forward strand.
TGACCAACCCCAACGATTCAACTGTGGCGGATAAGGTCGGCTTTGCGCTGGCACCAAATGCGGAAGGCGTGGACAAGCGCGCCAACTGGCTCTGGGCCTGGGCGCTCGCCATCCCTGCCGGTACGCAGCAAGAGGATGCCGCAAAGCAGTTCATCGAATGGGCGACCTCGAAGGACTACATTGAGCTGGTGGCCGAGAACGAAGGCTGGGCCAATGTGCCTCCGGGTGCGCGGACCTCATTGTATGAAAACGACAACTACAAGGACATCCCTTTTGCGCAGATGACGCTAAAGTCGATCCTTGCCGCTGATCCGCAGAACTGCTGCGCCCAGCCGACGCCTTATACCGGCATTCAGTTTGTCGCCATTCCTGAGTTCGCGGGCATCGCCACGCAAGTCAGCCAGGAATTCTCGGCGGTATACGCCGGACAACAATCGGTGGACGAGGCGCTTGCCAAAGCGCAGGCCTTCACAGCCGAAGAAATGGAAGCCGCAGGTTACTAAGGCTTCCCTCCCGTGGGGGACAGGCAATCTGTCCCCCGCTCCCCTCTTTCTCAATTTGTGTTTTTCTCGCAGGCTAGCACAGTGCCTGAACAGAGAGGTCTTGCATCATGGCGACCCAACATTCCCGATCCGTTGCCCGGCTGATGATGGCACCCGCAGTGGTCCTGCTGCTTGGCTGGATGCTCGTGCCCTTGACGATGACCCTGTATTTTTCCTTCAAGAAATATCTGCCCCTGCGCGGTGGTGATCTGGGCTGGGTCGGCTTCGACAACTACGTCCGGTTCGTATCATCCAGCTCATTCTGGCCCGCGGTTCAAGCAACGCTGATGATCGTCGGAGGAGTTCTGATCATCACCGTTGTCCTAGGCATCCTTCTGGCGATGCTTCTGGACCAACCGATGTGGGGCCAAGGTGTTGTCCGCATCCTCGTGATCGCGCCCTTCTTCGTTATGCCTACCGTGTCCGCCCTGGTCTGGAAGAACATGTTCATGGATCCGGTCAACGGCCTGCTAGCGCATCTGTGGCGCTTCTTCGGAGCTGAACCGATCTCTTGGCTGTCTGAGGCGTCGATGACCTCGATCATCATGATCGTATCTTGGCAGTGGCTGCCCTTTGCAACGCTGATCCTGCTGACCGCGATCCAATCGCTGGACAGTGAGCAGTTGGAAGCGGCTGAGATGGATGGCGCGCCGGTTCTGAAACGCTTTTACCATATCGTCCTGCCGCATCTGAGCCGCGCGATTACCATCGTGATCCTGATCCAGACGATCTTCCTTTTGTCGATCTTCGCCGAGATCTTCGTGACCACCGGCGGCGCATTCGGCACCCGTACACTCACCTACCTGATCTTCCAGCGCGTGCTGGAAAGCCAGAATGTTGGCCTCGGATCAGCCGGAGGTGTCTACGCAATCATCTTAGCCAATATCGTTGCGATCTTCCTGATGCGCATCGTCGGCAAGAACCTGGACGCGTGAGGAGGTAAGATCATGGCCCGCGCTGTCACACCCCGTCGCAAAACACTGAACACTGCCCTGGCTTGGGCTGTTGGACTACTGATATTCTTTCCGATCCTCTGGACCATCCTGACCAGCTTCAAGACCGAGGCACAGGCGATCGCCAGCCCGCCGCTGTTCCTGAATTTCAACTGGACCTTGGAAAACTACGCCGTCGTACAAGAACGTTCGGACTATATGCGGTTCCTTTGGAATTCGGTCATCATCGCCGGGGGCTCGACCATTCTGGGTGTGATCATAGCCGTCCCCGCTGCTTGGGCGATGGCATTCGTTCCGTCCAAGCGCACCAAGGACATTCTGCTTTGGATGCTGTCGACCAAGATGTTGCCTGCCGTCGGTGTTCTCTACCCGATCTACCTGTTGTTCATCCGGCTGGGTCTGCTGGACACGCGCGGAGGGCTGGTCGTCGTCCTGATGCTGATCAACCTGCCTATCATTGTCTGGATGCTCTACACCTATTTCCGCGAAATTCCCGGTGAGATCTTGGAAGCCGCGCGAATGGACGGGGCGACGTTGAAAGAGGAAATCCTCTATGTCCTCACCCCCATGGCTATCCCGGGAATCGCCTCAACCGTGCTGTTGAACTTCATCCTGGCGTGGAATGAGGCGTTTTGGACTCTCAACCTGACTGCGGTCGACGCGGCTCCGCTCACGGCGTTCATCGCCAGCTATTCCAGCCCGGAGGGTCTGTTCTTTGCCAAGCTCAGCGCGGCCTCGACCATGGCGATTGCGCCAATCCTGATCCTTGGCTGGTTCAGCCAGAAACAACTTGTCCGCGGCCTGACCTTCGGCGCTGTGAAATAAGGAGCATTCCTCATGGGACGCATACAACTCAAGTCCGTGACCAAAAGCTTCGGCGACGTGCAGGTCATTCCACCGCTAGACCTGACCATTGAAGATGGCGAGTTCACCGTCTTCGTCGGCCCCTCGGGCTGTGGTAAATCCACCCTGCTGCGGCTGATCGCAGGCCTGGAAGATATCACCTCGGGCTCCATCGACATCGACGGCGCGGATGCCACCGATGTACCGCCCGCGAAGCGAGGGCTGGCGATGGTGTTCCAGTCCTATGCGCTGTATCCGCATATGACAGTGCGCAAGAACATCGCGTTCCCGTTGCGTATGGCCAAGTTGGATCAGGCCGAGATCGACAAGCGCGTCGAAGGCGCCGCCAGCGTCCTGAACCTGACCGATTATCTGGACCGCCGTCCCGGACAGCTTTCCGGCGGACAACGCCAGCGTGTTGCCATTGGGCGCGCTATCGTGCGCGAGCCGGCGGCGTTTCTGTTCGACGAACCTCTATCGAACCTTGACGCGGCACTGCGAGTTGGCATGCGGCTTGAGATCAGTGAGCTGCACGAACGTCTGGCGACCACCATGATCTACGTGACCCACGATCAGGTCGAAGCCATGACCATGGCAGACAAGATCGTTGTCCTTCAGGCCGGTGTGATCGAACAGGTGGGCTCGCCTCTGGAGCTCTATCGTACCCCGCGAAACTTGTTTGTGGCAGGCTTCATCGGCTCGCCAAAGATGAACTTTATCGAAGGCGAAGAGGCCGCAAAACATGATGCGCAGACGATTGGTATCCGGCCCGAGCATATCACTGTGTCCGAGAGCGGCGGTATATGGTCCGGTGTTGTGGGCGTATCCGAACATCTTGGATCGGACACGTTCTTCCATATCCACGAAACCGGGCTGGCCGAAACGATCACCGTCCGCGCAGATGGCGAGGTCGGGTTCCGGCACGGGGATCGTATTCACCTGACCCCGCGCTCGGACGTCATTCATCGATTTGACGCCAAAGGATTGCGGATCGAATGAAACGCTTGGCGGGCAAAACGGCGCTGATCACAGGCGCGGCGCGCGGGATTGGGCTGGCTTTTGCCAAGGCCTATATCGCGGAAGGCGCGCGCGTGGCATTGGCTGATATCGATATCGCCCGCGCGCAAATGGCCGCACAGGAGATCGGCGAAGCTGCGATAGCGGTTGAGATGGATGTCACCAGCCAACACAGCATTGATGCTTCTATCGCGCAAACGTTGGATGGTTTTGGTCGGATAGATATCCTCATCAACAACGCCGCGATCTTCACCGCCGCTCCGATTGTCGAGATCGAGCGCGCAGACTACCAGCGCGTCTTTGATATTAATGTCTCAGGCGCTTTGTTCACCCTTCAGGCTGTCGCGCGGCACATGATCGAACAGGGGATCAAAGGCCGCATTATCAACATGGCGTCGCAGGCCGGGCGACGCGGAGAGCCCTTGGTCGCGGTTTATTGCGCCAGCAAGGCGGCCGTTATCTCGTTGACCCAATCCGCCGGGCTGAACCTGATCCAACATGGCATCAATGTGAACGCGATCGCGCCGGGTGTGGTGGATGGCGAGCATTGGGACGGCGTCGATGCATTCTTCGCAAAGCACGAGGGCAAGCCACCGGGACAGAAGAAGCGCGAGGTCGCCGCTGCAGTTCCCCATGGCCGTATGGGGTGCGCCGAGGATCTGACCGGGATGGCGGTGTTTCTGGCCTCAGATGAAGCGGACTATGTCGTCGCACAGACCTACAACGTGGATGGCGGAAATTGGATGAGCTGATGGATCCATTGGCGCGTACTCATACACCAGTGAAGCTGCGGTTGGACAATCTGTCCCAGCTTCCTGCAGATGTTAAAACGCCCCGTTACCGGCGCGAGGACCTAACGCCCGGTATTGTCCATATTGGTCTTGGCAATTTTCACCGCGCGCATCAGGCGTGGTATATCCACCGGCTGATGCAGCAAGGTCTGGCGTTGGACTGGGCCATCATCGGCGCGGGTGTGCGCAGTTATGATGCAGAGTTGCGGGCAAAGCTGATTCAGCAGGATTGCCTGACAACACTGGTTGAGCTTGATCCGGCGGCCTTGTCCGCAGAAGTGATTGGCCCGATGATCGACTATGTGCCGATTGAGCCGGGTAACGGGCCGCTGATCGAACGAATGTCAGACCCTGCCATCCGCATCGTGTCGCTTACCATTACCGAAGGCGGATACTATCTGGACGCCAAAACGGGTGTGTTCGATACGGAACATGATGATGTTCGCCATGATGCGCAGAACCCGGAACAGCCGCGCAGCGTTTTCGGTGCACTTGTTGCCGCGCTGAAGCGTCGGCGCGCTGCCGGGCATGCGCCCTTCACGGCGCTCAGCTGCGATAACCTGCAAGGCAATGGTGCGATCCTGCGTGACTGTGTGGTCGGGCTGGCGCGCCTGTCCGATCGCGATCTTGCGGAGTGGATCGACCAGACCGGGGCTTTTCCAAACTCGATGGTGGATTGCATCGTACCTGCCACGTCGGATGACCTTCGCAGCCAGTGTCAGGCGCTGGGCATCACGGACGCCGCCCCGGTTTCGCACGAGAACTTCCGCCAATGGGTGATCGAGGATGATTTCTGCGCCGGGCGTCCACCTTTGGAAACGCTTGGGGTGGCGATCACCAAAGATGTGCATGCCTATGAGGCGTTGAAGCTGCGCATTCTCAATGGCGGTCACCAGATACTGGCCAATGCGGGTGAGGTTCTGAACCTGCCTACGATTTCGGACTGCCTGCAGGATGCAGACCTCTCGGCCTTTTTTCACAAGGTCCAGACCGAAGAGATACTGCCTCATATCAAAGGCGTGCCCGAGACCAGCCCAGATGCGTATCTAAAGCAGGTTGAGCGCAGGTTCCTGAACCCGACGATCCGTGATTCCACACGCCGTGTGGCCTTTGACGGATCAGCGCGGCATCCGGGGTTTTTGTTTCCATCGCTTCGCGATGCGATACCCTCGGACGCGTCCTTGTCGGGGTTGGCCTTGGCCGAAGCCTTCTGGTGCCGCATGTGCGCTGGCGAGCGTGAGGATGGGACCACGATTGCGCCCAATGACCCCATTTGGCCGGATTTGCAGGCCGCCGCCCGCGTGGCTCGGGCAAATCCCGCACAATGGCTGGATGTGGCTAACCTCTATGGTGAGGTGGGGCAGGACCAACGGTTTGCCCAAGCTTTCGTCGATTGGCTGGATTGTATCTGGCAAGAGGGGAGCCGTGCCGCAATTGCCAGATATGTCAGGTCGTAAGACCCCGCGCGAAATCGGGGTGCCTTCACTTAAGACCACCCTGCCTAGTCGCCGAAGGTTGCCAGATAGGCGGTAATATCTTCCGCGCCTTTTTTGAGCTTAACGCTCATGTTCGGGCGAGCGGCCTCGTCGTTCAGATACTCTTTGATGAAACTGATCGGATCCTGCGTATAGGCGATAAGGTTGGCTTCGGTCCAAACCAGACCTTCCTCGCCCGCGCGGATCATGTCATCGGTGAACATGCCAATAGGCAGACGCTCACTGCCATAGCGGTAGTCGTTCTCGGTTCCGGCGATGCGGCCAACTACGCCATATAAATTGGGGCCGGTGATTCCACCTTTCACCAGAACTTCGCCATCCTTGATAATCGCGTGGCAGGATGAACAACGGTTATAAAGCTGTTCGCCTTTGACAGGATCACCGGAGGCGGTGGCCTGGGAAGACAGGGCAATCGTTAACAGAACGGCAGCCAAGGGGGGTTTTGACATCGTAGTCTCCTGATTGACGTTCGCGCAGGAGTTGATGTCTGATGTATCCGGGCGAAGCGCAACGGAAATCCGCCGGATTTTGTGCTGTGAAAATCATCTATTTCAGGGGTGTTATTTGTTGCGGAACAAAGGGATATTCGCGCCCGAGATCGTGCCGGGTTTCGAACCAATCTTACAAAAGCCAAGCGCAGCGAAACAGGCAAAGCTGATGCCGAGACGTACAGAAAGCTGGCCCGAATCAGGCCCATTCGATTCGTTTTTTTGGCAAGCAGAGTGATATAGAATCCCCAAAAAACCCGGTGTGTCGTGACAAAATACACAGATGCGGCGTATTGCGCGTTTATGACCGCTGGACGAATACTAATTGCGTCGGTAGACAACGCGGTTAAGACACCGCCTTCGTGCGGTGTACGAGCTATTTGCCCGCACGCGGGCGCCAGACAATCGGAGATTACCTCGTGTCCCACGCAGAAGACCACGAAGGCACCCGCAGAGATTTCCTGTATTACGTCGCTGGCGGCGCAGGTGTCGTTGCTACCGGGGCAGCCGTATGGCCCCTGATCAACCAGATGAACCCATCCGCAGATGTTCAGGCCCTGTCCTCGATCCGCGTGGATGTCAGCGGGGTTGAGCCGGGTACGCAATTGACCGTCAAGTGGTTGGGCAAACCGGTTTTCATTCGTCATCGCACCGGCGCAGAAATCGCAGAAGCGCAACAGCAGGACGCCGAAGGCGTCGATGCCCTGCCGGATCCGCTGGCACGTAACTTCAACCTGAACGCCGATGCGCCCGCAACTGACGCGAACCGCGTTATGCCCTCGCCCGAAGGCGAAGCGCCGGGCGCGTGGATCGTTCAGATGGGTGTGTGTACGCACCTCGGCTGTGTGCCGCTGGGCGATGCCGGGGACTTTGGTGGCTGGTTCTGCCCCTGCCACGGCTCGCACTATGATCTGGCCGGTCGTATCCGCAAGGGTCCCGCGCCTGAAAACCTGCCTGTTCCGCCTGCGGAATGGGTCGACAATTCGACAATCCGACTCGGCTAAGGGAGACCCAACTTATGTCCGGAATTCCCCACGATCACTACGAGCCGAAGACAAATGGCGAAAAGTGGCTGCATAGCCGCCTGCCCATCGTCGGCCTACTGTATGACACCCTGATGATCCCGACCCCCAAGAACCTTAACTGGTGGTGGATCTGGGGTATCGTTCTGGCGTTCTGCCTGGTGTTGCAAATCGTCACCGGTATCATTCTGGTGATGCACTACACCCCGCATGTCGATCTGGCCTTCGCTAGCGTCGAACACATCATGCGCAACGTGAATGGTGGTTACTTCATCCGCTATCTGCACATGAATGGCGCGTCGCTGTTCTTTGTTGCGGTCTATATCCACATGTTCCGCGGCCTCTACTATGGCTCGTACAAAGCCCCGCGTGAGATCACGTGGATCATCGGGATGCTCATCTACCTGATGATGATGGGCACGGCCTTCATGGGCTACGTTCTGCCCTGGGGTCAGATGTCCTTCTGGGGTGCGACCGTGATCACCGGCCTGTTTGGCGCGATCCCGTTTGTGGGTGATGCGATCCAGACTTGGCTGCTGGGCGGACCGGCTGTGGACAATGCCACGCTGAACCGCTTCTTCTCGCTGCACTATCTGCTGCCGTTTATCATTGCGGCGCTGGTTATAGTGCATATCTGGGCCTTCCACACCACCGGCAACAACAACCCAACGGGTGTTGAGGTTCGCCGTGGCTCGAAAGCCGAGGCCGAGAAAGATACTCTGCCCTTCTGGCCCTACTTCGTGATCAAGGACCTGTTCGCACTGGCTGTTATCATGGTCGTGTTCTGGGCCATCGTCGGCTACATGCCGAACTACCTGGGTCACCCCGATAACTATATCGAAGCGAACCCGCTGGTTACGCCTGCGCATATCGTTCCCGAATGGTACTTCCTGCCCTTCTACGCGATCCTGCGGGCCTTCACCGGCGAAGTCTGGGTGGTTCAGTTCGCCAGCTTCATCACCGGCGGCATCGTCGATGCCAAGTTCTTTGGTGTGGTTGCAATGTTCGGCGCGATCCTGGCGATGGCGCTGGCCCCGTGGCTGGACACGTCGAACGTGCGTTCGGGTCAGTATCGCCCGATGTTCAAATGGTGGTTCCTGCTGCTGATCGTCGACTTCTTTGCCCTGATGTGGCTGGGTGCGATGCCTGCGGAAGAACCCTATGCGACCTTCTCGCTGATCGCCTCGGCCTACTGGTTTGCCTATTTCTTCGTGATCCTGCCCGTACTTGGTGTGATCGAGAAGCCTCTGCCACAGCCTGAAACGATCGAAGAAGACTTCAACGCGCATTATGGCAAGGCTGACGCCGAAGCCACGCCGGCCGAGTAAGAAGAGGGACCGGAAACATGTTCAAGAAACTTGCAATCGGTGCCGCGTTTGCCCTGGCCCTTGCGCCCGCCTCGACCTTTGCGGCAGGTGGCGGTGAGCAGCATATCGAAGACTATGCGTTCTCGTTCGAAGGGCCGTTTGGTACTTGGGATGAGTTCCAACTGCAGCGCGGTCTTCAGATCTACACCGAGGTTTGCGCAGCCTGTCATGGCCTGCAATATGTGCCTCTGCGTGATCTCGAAGCGCTGGGGTACTCGGAAGAGCAGGTGATCGCTTATGCGGCCGCCAACTTCGAGGTGTTCGACCCTGAGCTGGACGATTTCCGCCCGGCGATTCCGACTGATCACTTCCCGGCCAACACAGGGGTTGGCGCACCTGACCTGAGCCTGATGGCCAAGGCGCGTGCAGGGTTCCACGGACCTTATGGTCTGGGGATCAACCAGCTGGTCAAAGGCATGGGTGGCGCAGAATACATCGCGTCCCTGCTGAATGGCTATACAGGAGAAGAGAAAGAAGAGGCGGGAACCATCCTGTACGAGAACAAAGCCTTCCCCGGCGGTTGGATCTCGATGGCACCGCCTCTGTCGGATGAGCAGGTCGAGTTTGCCGATGGTCACGCAAATGACGTTGAGCATATGTCGGAAGACCTGGCTGCGTTCCTGATGTGGACAGCCGAGCCAAAGTTGATCGACCGTAAGAATGCCGGTTTTGTCGGCGTGATCTTCCTGACGGTTCTGTCTGTGCTGCTGTATCTGGTGAACAAGCGCCTTTGGGCACCGCACAAGGGCAAAGCGCGTAAGGACTGATCGTTCTTATCGGATTGGAATTGGAAACCCCCGCACCATCAGGTCGCGGGGGTTTTTGCTTGTAGGTTGGTTGAAGGGGCCAGCCCCTTCTTGGCCTTTGGCCAATTCATCCCCGGGATATTTCTGGCCAGATGAAGAGTGGATCAGGCTGTTAGCTGTGTCGCAGTGTGACCGGTGACCGTTGCAGTTACGATCTGGCCTTCGGTTTGGGGCGCGTCAAAGGTTACTTCGGTAAATTGTTCGGTTCGGCCCATATGCGTGTTTTCCATCAGAACTTGATGGGTTTTGCCGATCTGGGAAGCGAGATGTTTGGCGACCTGTGTCTCACCGGCTTTGCGCAGACGGGCGGCGCGGGCTTTGATGATTGTGCCGTTGACCTGCTGCGGAATGCGGGCGGCTGGTGTACCGTCGCGTTTTGAGTACGGAAAGATATGCAGCCAGGTCAGATCACATTCAGTGACCAGTTTCATAGAATTCTCGAAATGAGCGTCGGATTCAGTGGGGAACCCGGCGATGATGTCGGCGCCAAAAGTCATCTCGGGTCGCAGTTTGCGCGCCTCTTCGGTGAAGCGGATGGCGTCATCGCGCAGGTGGCGGCGTTTCATCCGCTTCAGGATCAGGTCGTCGCCATGTTGCAGGGACAGGTGTAGATGCGGCATCAGGCGTGGCTCGGTCGCGATTGCCTGCATCAGGTTCTCGTCCACTTCGATGGAATCGATCGAGCTGATCCGCAGGCGCGGCAGATCTGGCGCCAGCTTCAGAATGCGCATCACCAGATCGCCCAGCTTGGGCTGCGCGGGCAGGTCCGCGCCCCATGAGGTCAGATCAACGCCGGTTAGCACAACCTCGTTGTAGCCCCTATCAACCAAACGCTTGATCTGATCCACTACGACGCCTGCGGGCACACTGCGTGAATTGCCTCGGCCATAGGGGATGATGCAAAAGGTGCAACGGTGGTCACAGCCGTTCTGGACCTGTACATAGGCACGGGATCGAGTACCGAAGCCATCGATCAGATGACCGGCGGTTTCTGTGACCGACATGATGTCATCAACCTGAAGCGCCTCGGTCTCGCCAATGAAATCTGCAGCCATCCCCTTCCAGGTATCGGGCTGCATCTTTTCGGTGTTGCCGATGACCGCGTCGACCTCATCCATTTTGGCAAAGGTCTCAGGTTCGGTTTGTGCCGCGCAGCCGGTGACAATCAGGCGCGCGTCAGGGTTTTCCCGACGCAGCCTTCGGATTTCCTGACGGGCTTTGCGGACGGCCTCGGCCGTCACCGCGCAAGTGTTCACCACGACCGCGTCGGTCAGGCCTTCCTGCTGCGACAGTTCCTTCATCGCCTCGGTTTCATAGGCGTTAAGGCGGCAGCCCAGGGTGGTGAACTTTGGGGCGCTCATCCGAAAGACCTTAGGAATTCGGGTGTCAGGGTGCCGGAAAACACATGGGCCGTTGGTCCTGTCATCCAGACGCCATCGTCGCGCCAGTCGATCCAGATGGTACCGCCATCCAGTTCGATTTGGACCTTGCGGCCTGTCAGGCCACGGCGCGCGGCGGCAACGGCTGTAGCGCAGGAGGACGAGCCCGAGGCCAGAGTGATGCCAACGCCCCGCTCCCACACCCGCATCCGGATATGGTCTTTACCGATGATCTGCGCCACCTGCACATTTGTGCGCTGGGGGTAGAGCGGGTGGTACTCGTACCGTGACCCGAACTCAGTGAGGGGAATCGCCTCGGCGTCTTCAACAAAAAACGTACAATGTGGATTGCCCATGCCGGTTGCAGTGGGTGCGCCTTCGATTGGCAGTTCCAGCGTATCCATTTCTTCGGCCAAAGGAATGTCACGCCAATTGAGCTGCGGTTGGCCCATATTGACTGAGGTCAGCCCATCGCCCGCATCTTTGGCCGCGAGAGAGCCCCGTTCGGTGGTCAGTGAGAGCTCGGATTTTCCAGCCTCGTCCATTAGAAACCGGGCAATGCAGCGCGTGGCGTTGCCGCAGGCGGCCGAGGTTGAACCATCGGCGTTATAGAACACCAGGTGCGCATCCTCAGCGCCGTTTTCGATAACGGCTAGTTGATCGAAGCCGACGCCAAACTGACGATGCCCGATGGCCTTGGCCATAGCCGGAGTGATCGATGACGCATGTTCGCGTGCATCGACAATGACGAAGTCATTTCCCAGCCCATGCATCTTCATGAAGGGCAAACCGGTATCGAGTCTCTGTTGCATGGCGGGCATATAACGTCGGTGGAATGATGAATCCACCCTGTCGCCACGATTCGTGAAAAAAGGTCTTGACCCCCCCGCGCCACCTGCCTAAGTAGGCCGCCTATCGGGTCGCCGGAAACATCTAAAACACAGGCGAAACGAGGTGTGAAATAAGGTCTTGAACCTGATCGGGAAAATACCTTACAGAGCGCCACGGATCATCAAGATCCAACAAAAGAGTGGGCCGTTAGCTCAGTTGGTAGAGCAACTGACTTTTAATCAGTGGGTCGCAGGTTCGAATCCTGCACGGCTCACCACTTTTTCAAAGAACATGTTTGACGTGGCAATTCCGGGCCTGAACCATTGGGAACTGGCTTAATGTGGAGCCGGCTCACTCCGGCGGTTTGCGCCCTTTGACGAGTTAGCGAGATACATCGGCAGAATTTCGTTCTTCATCCCGTGATGTTCTGGGAATCATGTCATATTGAGATATGGTGCCGTGTATTGCCCTTGATTTTGACGTACCCGAAAATCTGACCTCTCTTGTCACAGGCGTGTAGTCAAAAGTTCAGAAAAGGCGCGTTGATTCACAAACTCGAAAGGTGACCTATGTCTTTCTCCAGCCGCAATCAGATTTCTCGCCGCCAGTTCCTCGCCACAACAACAGCAAGTGTTGCGGCCATTACGTTGCACCCGTTCTCGGCGGCTGCAGCGAGCAACCAGGCGCATCTGAGGATCATGGAAACCACTGACATTCACGTCCATGTCTTCCCCTACGACTATTACGCAGACAAACCCCGCGATACGGTTGGCCTGTCCCGCACCGCGTCGATCATCAATGAGATCCGGTCAGAGGCAACGAACTCTCTGCTAGTCGATAATGGCGACTTTCTACAGGGCAATCCGATGGGTGACTACATCGCCTATGAACGGGGCATGAAAGAAGGCGACAGCCACCCGATCATCACTGCCTTCAACACGGTTGGCTATGATGCCGCGACACTGGGCAATCATGAGTTCAACTACGGCCTGGAGTTCTTGGACAAAGCCCTGGCAGGGGCCGAATTCCCGGTTGTTCTGGCCAATGTCGCCAAGGAAAAAGGCGCGAACCCGCGCGATGACAAAACCTTGGTGAAACCCTACGCGATCCTGGATCGCGAGATCGAAATAGGAGACGGCACCAAGCATCCGATCAAGATCGGGGTGATCGGCTTTACCCCGCCGCAGGTCATGAACTGGGATCGCAAGCACCTTGAGGGCAATGTCGAGGCCCGCGATATCGTCGAGACCGCGCAAGCTTACGTGCCCGAGATGAAGGAACAGGGTTGCGATCTGATCATTGCGCTTTCGCATTCGGGGATTGGCGAGGCCGATCATGCGGACGGGATGGAGAATGCTTCGGTCGTTCTGGCCGGGGTTGATGGTATCGACGCGCTGGTCACTGGCCACAATCACCTTGTCTTCCCATCACCAACCTTTGCGGATCGCCCTGGCATTGACGTGGAAAAGGGCACGCTGATGGGCAAGCCCGCTGTCATGGGCGGCTTCTGGGGTTCCCATCTTGGTCTGCTGGATCTGTTGTTGGAGCGGGATGGAAATCAATGGCGGGTGGTCACCACCACGTCCGAGGCGCGCCCGATTTCCAAACGCAACGAAGATCGTTCCATCACCGCTTTGGTGGGTGATGATCAGACGGTGCTCGACTCGGTTGCGCAGGATCACGATGAAACGCTGGCCTATGTCCGGCGCGCTGTTGGCAAAACCTCGGCCCCGCTGCACAGCTATTTTGCGTTGGTCGCGGATGATCCGTCCGTCCAGATCGTCTCAATCGCGCAAAAATGGTATGTCGAAGAGATGATGAAGGGTACCGAGCACGAAGGCCTGCCGATTCTTTCGGCAGCGGCTCCGTTCAAGGCTGGTGGCCGGGGCGGTCCTGAATACTACACCGATGTTCCAGTCGGTGATGTGGCGATCAAAAACGTGGCTGACCTGTATCTGTACCCCAACACGGTGCGCGCGGTGCGTGTGAACGGCGCTCAGGTCCGGGGCTGGCTAGAGCGGTCGGCGGGCATGTTCAATCAGGTTGAAGTTGGTGCGGAAGATGCGATCCTGCTGAACCCGGATTTCCCGTCCTATAATTTCGACGTGATGGATGGCGTGACCTATCAGATCGACCTATCACAACCCTCGCGATTTGGACCGAAAGGGGAAGAGGTCAACCCAGACGCCGCCCGGATCGTGAACCTTGCCTTCAACGGTGAGCCGGTTACAGATGACATGGAGTTCATCATCGCCACCAACAATTATCGCGCTTCGGGTGGGGGCTCCTTCCCTGGCGCGTTGGGCGATACAGTGGTGTTCGAAGCGCCTGATACCAACCGCGATGTCATAGTGCGCTACATCGTTGAGCAGGGCACCATCGATCCAAAGGCAGACGCCAACTGGTCCTTTGCTCCGCTTGAGGGCACCACGGTTCTGTTTGAAACCGGCCCGAAAGCCCGCGACTATATGAGCGATGTCAAAGGGGTCACGATCGAGGATGCCGGCGAAGGTGCAGACGGGTTTGCCGCCTTCCGGATCAAACTCTGACGCCTGATCCAATTTGATGACTTCTTCCGCCACGGTAATATTGCGGTGGCGGAAGACCCAGTGGCGGAAGGCCTACAAGAAGTTACCAGTTTTTGTAATGATTTCCTGCGCATGGGTATAGGTCACTGCGTGACCTGCCCCTTCGATCACGTGGCTAACTTGATTCCGGTTCCATCTGTCAAAGCGCCTTTGCGCATCAGGATGAGGTATGGTGCTGTCTTGGTCCGCAAAGATTGCCAGAACTTTCACGTTTGAATCTGCAATCGCCTCATGCTCGGCCCTCATCTTGGATGCCAGCACTCCCTTTAATGAGGATAACAGCGCTGGGATGTACCCCCGGTACTCCAGCTCTGCCAGTTGATTCTCAAGGACAAACTGCACGTTCTTGTCATTCGGAAAGTCTCTTGCTGCTCTCTTGAACTGTTTCCACAGGGCGCAGGGTAAAAACTCTGAAATGATTGGATCGGAAAGCCTGGGAATCTGCCGGGCGACGAAGCGGGGGAACGGTTTTTGAACCGCCATGCCAGCCGGAGCAATCAGCAGAAGACGTTCGACGTCACCCGGCCGTTCGCTCACGAAACGCGCGGCAATGGCACCACCCATCGAGTATCCAACGATGTTCAGTTTTTGGTCATTCAGTTTCAGGTGTACCAGTATTTGGGTCAGTTGGCGTGTGAACAGCTCTGCCGTGTGCGCCACATTATCGGGACGGCTGGAATATCCACGCCCGTACAGATCATAGCTGAGGATGCGGTAGCCTTTCTTGCGCAGTTCGGGTTTCAGCGCGGTCCACACATAGCTTGCGGTTGACCACCCGTGAATGCAGATGAGCAAAGGTTTACCTTTGTCGTCCTCTTTGTTGTCTAACTCATAGTAGATTTGGCCATGTTCGAGGTCTAAGAAGCGCCCCGGCAAGGGTTTATGGTCATGGCCCACCATCACCTTGCGCGCGTATTCATCTTTGCGCCATTCCGAGTCCCAAATCCCCATACCCAATCTCCTTAAATCGCATCGGCGTATTCTGTCCGTCGCCGCGATTGCCATCTGAAATGTGCCATGGTGAAGGAGGCGTCGTGCCCTGAATTTCGTCACATCCGCAAAATTGCGGACCAGCTACTTCGGTCAACCACGGCTTGGTTCAGCTCAAAACATTCATTCAAATCGACCATTGCAAGGCTTTCGGCAACGGCCCGTCTGATCAGAGTATACCGGATCAAAGCACACGGCAAAGAGATCACAGATCGACTCTTCAGACTTGACTTTTGCATTGTTGCATCTGATATTTCTGTCATGACAGAAATTATTGACATATCGAAATCCAACGCATCCAGTCAGTTCATCCTATATTGGGGCGATATGGGCACCCAATGGGGCGTCAATCGATCGGTGGCGCAGATCCACGCGCTGCTGTTCCTCAGCACCAAGCCGATGAATGCGGAACAAATCTCCGAGGCGCTTGGGATCGCGCGTTCAAATGTGTCGAACTCTTTGAAAGAACTTGTCAGCTGGCGTTTGATCCGGCGGGTGCCGATTCCGGGTGAGCGGCGCGAACATTTCGAGGCCGAGACCGATGTTTGGGAGATGGTGATCCGCATCGCGCAAGGCCGCAAAGAGCGTGAGATCGATCCCGCTGCTGCAGCCATTCGCACATGTGTCGCGCAGGCTGAAAGCGAAAGTGGGCTAGAGCCGGAGGTATTGCAGCGCATGCAGGCGATGCAGGATTTCTTAAGCACGGCTGACAAGTGGTATCACGACATGCTGACGATTCCTAGGCCCAAGCTGATCATGCTTATGAAGATGGGCAGCAAAGTCGCCTCATTCCTGAAGCTCACGGGGGGCAAGCCAAGCGGCTAAAAATTTTGACCTACAATTTCTCTTCTGACGGAAATAACAGAATGTCCGAAAAACACGAAGTGCAGCCCTTTCAAAACGCGCAGCCTATTGAGGCTGATGTCAAAACGCAGCCATGTGATCGGCACCAAGGGGATACCCGTTTCTTCGAGCTGTTGGGGCAAGACGGATGGAACCGATTGCCCGCGGCGATCAGGCGGCGCTTTAGCAAACGATTGTCTGGAGGTGCCAGTCTTGTTTATCAGGGTCGCGTGTCCGAGATGCAGATGAATCTGGCCGGGCGTTTCCTGGCTTTTGTCATGCGAGCCATAGGCGCACCGCTGCCGTTTGATCGCACATCGGCCGGGCGTTCTGCCGTTGTGGTTGTCACCGAAGACGTTGCAACCGGGGGTCAATTCTGGATCCGGCAATATGGCCGGTCCTCGGGGTTTCCACAGATTGTCAGCAGCTCCAAACGCTTCGACGGCCCAACAGGGTTAGAGGAATACATAGGCTATGGAATTGGCATTGCATTGCGGTTGCAAAGCACCCGGAACGCCTTGCTGTTCATCAGTGACAGCTATTTTGTGAAACTGGGCCGCAGGCGCATCCCTTTGCCCAAATGGGTATGCCCGGGCAATCTTGTCATCGGGCATGAAGAACTGGGTGATGGGCAGTTCAAGTTCACACTGGCACTGACTCATCGGCTGTTGGGTTCGGTCATATATCAGGATGCGGTCTTCTTCGATGCCGAGATCGTTGAGGCGACCGATGCCTGATCTTCCAAACCACACCATGAAGGTTGTGATCATCGGTGGATATGGCGTCTTTGGTGCGTTGACTGCCCGTTTGCTTGCGCGCGATGGGCATCAACTGTGGTTGGCCGGCCGGCAACCTTCGAAGGGTTGCGCTCTTGCCCGCGAACTCGGGGCAGAGACCCTGGCGGTCGAT
This sequence comes from Ruegeria sp. H3, assembly GCF_056533095.1. Lineage (NCBI taxonomy): Bacteria > Pseudomonadati > Pseudomonadota > Alphaproteobacteria > Rhodobacterales > Roseobacteraceae > Ruegeria > Ruegeria sp. H3. The sequence goes on from NZ_JBQFOD010000022.1 coordinate 30,165, forward strand.
ATTCACTCTGCACCCGAAATCATTTTCAGTGTCGCGCCGGATGTTGTCATAGATGCGGCGGGGCCGTTCCAACATTATGGCCAGGATCCATATCTTGTCCCGCGCTTATGTGTTCAGCACGGCTGCCACTATCTGGATCTGTCCGACAGTTCAGAATTCACAATGGGTATCGCGGGGCTGAACGCACAGGCCGAGGCCGCAAATGTCTTTGTGCTTTCGGGCGCGTCCAGCGTACCCGGCCTGTCCTCGATCATCGTTGAAGATCTGATCGACAGGCTGGACAAGATCGACCTTATCGACATTGCAATACTGCCGGGCAACCGGGCGCCGCGTGGAATGTCGGTGATCAAGAGCATTGTCAGCGGCGTTGGCTGCCCCTCACAGGTTCTTCGGGATGGCAGTTGGCAGACCGTGCGGGGCTGGACAGATCGCAAAATCTACTCGCTTGCGCCGGGTCTGCGGCGCGCTGGGTATTTCGTGGACGTCCCCGACATACACCTGCTGTCCAATAGAATTGCCGCTTCAACAGTCATGTTTCGGGCCGGGTTGGAATTGGGGGTGATGAATGCATCGCTGTCCGCATTGGCCTGGTTCCGCCGCCGCTGGCGCCTTTCCCTGCCAGACATGGCCTATTCGGCGCTCTACTGGTTGTCGAAAGCGCTTTATCCGTTTGGAACTGATCGCGGGGGGATGCAGGTGCATGTCACGGGGCGGAAAAACGGGCAGCGCATCACCCGAACATGGACCCTGATCGCCGAGGACGGAGATGGCCCGTTTGTGCCGGGTATCACCTGTCGTGCAATCCTGCGCGGGACTGTCAAACCGCGTTCAGGTGCGCGCCCGTGTTTGGCTGAGATACCCAGGCGTGTTGTTGAAGACGCCATGAGCGATCTGGCGATTGCTATTCGGTTGGACAAGACGGTCTAACCCAGCCCTTCTTGATCGGTTTTTGCGAAGGAATTATCTGGTCCAGATGACAGCTCAGAACAACAACAGTGTGGTTCGCAAACGGCTTTGGGCGCTGGCTATTTTCATTGGTGCGCTGTGGGCGATACAGGTCATCAACTGGGCGCTGGGCTATCGTTTGAACCTGGCCTTCGGTTTGATCCCCCGGCATATCGGCGGGATTGACGGGATTTTCGGGATGCCGGTTCTGCACGCCAGCTTCTCTCATCTCATGTCCAACACACCGCCACTTGTGTTGATGGGCGCGTTGCTTGCGTTGACCGCAACGCGCGCGCTTCTGTTGGTGAATGCCGTCATTATCGCCCTGGGCGGCGCGCTCGTTTGGCTTTTTGGCAGCAACGCCATCCATATCGGCGCATCTGGTCTGGTGTTTGGGTGGTTCGGGTTTCTTGTCGCGCGTGGTGTGGTCGACAGGTCTCTGGTGACGCTTGGGGCCGCGTTCTTGGTGGCTTTGGTCTATGGTTCGATCATCTGGGGCGTTTTGCCCGGCCAACCGGGTGTCTCGTGGGAGGCGCATCTGTTTGGTGCCCTGGCCGGAGCCGTTGCAGCCCTTGTGATCCGCACCCATGTTCATGCGCCGCGTATCTCGAATGTCGAACAATGATAGGGGCGTCCGATAAGGACGACTGGAAGAGACATGCTTGCGGTCATCTTTGGCTCGATCCCTAAAAACGATAGCTGATTGCGGGCTTGCCGGCCGGGTAAGCATTTAAGATCGCGGGTGGGGTTGAATTCAAGTCTCGTATGATACATCTGTGTCTCATGAGTGTAATTCGTCCAACCACCAAAGATGCCATCATCGAAGCCGCGTTCGAGGTTTTTTCGCAAAACCAAGCCGCCTCACTTGGCGATGTCGCACAGCATGCCGGCGTGGGCCGTGCGACGCTGCATCGGCATTTCCCCGGACGGCCCGAACTGATGCGCGCCTTGGCAAAGATTGCAATGGCCGAACTTGATGAAGCCGTTGAACAGGCCACGGCAGATGCAACAAGCTATGAAGAAGGCTTTCGGCTGTCACTGCACGCAATTGTTCCACTGGCAAACCGTCAGTTGTTTCTGGCCAATGAGGGGTTGGAGGCAGACCCTGAAATAGCCGCAGCCTATGACAAAGGCCTTCAGGAGCTTCGGCGCGATGTCGACGCGGCCAAACAAGAAGGCGCGTTTGACCCGAACGTTCCAACTGACTGGATTGTCGAGGCCTATGAAAACCTCATCTACGCCGCCTGGTCCCTTGTCCAATCCGGCGAGGCAACAGCCAAGCAAGCTGCCGATTTGGCCTGGCGGACACTTTCCCAAGGATTGAAAGGAGAGGCGTAATGAACCTCGAAACCCTGACCACACAGATCGACGAGGTGTTCTTTCTGATCGGCGCTGCGATCTTGTTGATCGAAATCGCCGAGATGATTTTCAAAGGCGATTTCAAAGCCAAGACCTTTGGCGAAATGCTGGCAAGCGCATCGACCCAGATCCCGTATCTGTTGGTCGAAACCTTTGTTCTGACTGGGGCCTACGGGCTGTATTGGATCATCTCTCAGGGTCTGCCATGGACCATCCCCGTGACCTGGTGGAGCGTGATTTTGGTGATCGTGCTGGCCGACATCACCTATTATTGGGAACACCGGATTGCCCACGAGGTGCGCCTGCTTTGGACCCAGCATGCGGTGCATCATTCCTCGCGCGATATGAACATCATCACCGGTATCCGATTTGGCCCCTTGGAAGGCGTATGGTCCCTGATCGCCCATATTCCGCTGGCCCTTATGGGGTTCGCACCCGAGGCAATTGTGTTTGGCGTGATCGCAGTGCTGGCTTATCAGACATGGCTGCACACGGAACTGATCGGCAAGCTGGGGCCGGTTGAATATGTGATGAACACGCCGTCTCATCACCGTGTCCACCACGGGTGTGATGACAAGTATCTGGACAAAAATTATGGTGGTATCTTCATCATCTGGGATCGGATCTGGGGCACATTCCAGATCGAGGAAGAGACCCCCCGCTATGGCCTGACACGCGATTTTGACAGCCGGAACCCGATCAAAGTCTGGTTCTCGGAATGGCCGGACCTGATCCGGGATATTGCCCGGTCAAAGAGCATCCAAGAAGCTTTCTCTACTCTGATCAGGCCTCCGGGCTGGGAGCCGAAGAAGTGATCAGACGCGGGGTTACAATGGATCGCAGAGATTTCATAGCCGCAGCTTTGGGTGCCTTGACGTCTGGCTTTGTGCCCATTGCCGGGGCTGCAAAAGGCACACGTACTGCAACCGGATACATCCGAACAAATTGGAGCCGCGATCCATATAGCCTTGGGTCCTATTCCTATCTTGCCAAAGGATCGTGGCGTAAGGATCACGCAGCCCTTGGCCGTCCAGTCGGTGATCGTCTGTTTTTTGCAGGCGAGGCCACCCATCCATCCTATAACAGCACGGTGCATGCCGCCTATGAATCCGGGATCATGGCGTCAGAGGCGGTTTCTGAAACAGGTGCCAAAACCGTTGCTATCATTGGCGCGGGGATGAGCGGGCTTGCCGCCGCGGATGCGCTGGCAAGGCGCGGATATGATATCACGATCTGGGAAGCGCGCGACCGTATTGGTGGACGCATCTGGACCGACAATCGCCTTGGCGCAGCGCTTGATCTGGGAGCGAGCTGGATACACGGCACCGATGGCAATCCGCTAACACAGCTTGCGAAATCACAGGGCGTAGCAACCCTGGCAACGACGGATAGCTATGTCATTCGTGGCAGTGACGGGCGCGAAATACCGGATGATGATACCCCTGATTGGATTGATAATGTTGTGTCCGTTCAGCACAGCGCGGGCGCGGATACTGCCGAGATCAATGTCTTGGCCTATCTGCGGGATACCGACTATGGCGGGGAAGAGGTGGTCTTCCCGGGGGGCTATGCACAGCTGCTTGACGCGTTTGCCAGCGATTACGACATCCAGTTGAATCGCGAATTGGCGCGTGTCGAGTTTGATGGCGAAGGGGTTCGGTTGGAAGATAAGGCGGGGCAATCGGACAGGTTCGACACAGTCATCGTGACGGTTCCGTTGGGTGTGCTGAAACAGGGTTCGATCACTTTCTCTCCGCCTTTACCAAATAGAAAGCAAAGCGCCATCGAAAGTCTCGGTATGGGCACGTTAGACAAAGTGTATCTGCGGTATGAAGATGTCTTTTGGGATGCCGACAAAACATGGATCATCACGCCGGAAACCGGTTTGCCGCAGGGCCAATTCAACCAATGGCTAAACCTTTATCCCTATACCGGGCAGCCGATCATCATGGCCTTTAACGGCGCACAGCCTGCGCGGGATTTGGCGAATTTGTCTGATGCAAAGATTGTCGAACGCGCCCAGAAAACACTCGACACTGCATATCCTATTTTTGATTAGCGGTCGCCGCACCTCTGCAAGGCGTCGTATTCTCTTAAATCTGGCGTTCCCAATCCTTATTCAGCAGTGACGGCCAGTTTCAAAAGCTGCGCTGCAGAGCTTTCTATTTCCGCCCAGTATTGTAATAAGTTCTACCAAACCGAAGAGCGGCATCATGACTGGTGATTGATGACGCCTACAGATCGTAAATCAAGGCCGTTAAAGTAGCTTTACAAACACCCGGTATTTCAATCTTCTTGCGCTCAGCGCCTCTGGGCCAGTTGAAGATTGTATCTGAAATTTTGGAGTATTCCTGTGCTTTCCAACAATGGTTTTCAAGGTGGTCAGAGCGACCCGGGAGAGTTCGTCAGCATATGGCTGGTGATCCGGCGCAATCTGCTTCCGGTGGCCTTCCTGTTTGGAATCGCAGTGATTTTGACGTCTCTGTACATGCGGACGGTTCCTGACAGGTATCGCACTGTCGCCCAGATGGTGCTGTCTTTGTCAGAGACACGATACAGTGACACGACGGGGCGTCTTGAAACCATTGAACTGGGTCGATCAAGTATCGAGACCGAGATCGAAAAGCTCAAGTCGCGCGATTTCGCTGGTCAAGTGGCGGAAACACTGGGCTTGTTTGAGGATGATAGTTTCGTTTCGCGCATAAACCCCGATACCGGGCTCGAACAACCTGCTGCACTTCACCGCGAAGCTGTGATTGACAAAGTTCTGGGCTCATACAGCCTGTCCCGCGCTGGCGAAAGCCTGGCGATTTCAGTGGAGGGTCGGTCCACAGATGCCGAACTGTCTGCTGCTTTGGCCAATACGGTCATCACGCAGTACATAAGTAACGAGCTTGGCGAACGCATTGATCGATTAGACAAAAACATCGATGACGTACGGCGGCGTGTCAATTTGCTGGGCGAAGAACTTACCAGCAACGAAGCGGACCTGGCGAATTTTATCCGCTCGGACAATCTGGATGACGAGCAGCTGCTGGATCAATTGCGCAGCGCGGCCGAGCGGGCCCGCACCATCCTGTCCATTGGTCTGGAGCAAAACGTTCCGCCGGAAGAAGAACTGGCGTTGCGTGAAGAACTGGCCGCCGCTGAGGAACGGCTTCAACTCAGAACCCGGCAAGAGCTGACGCTGCTGCGTAAGGAGCGGGAAATCGAGCTGCTCAGATCGCGGTATCAGGCCTCGGTTGATGAGTTGAATCTGCTCGAAACCCGAAGCGGCCAGATCGAAGCAGGCACAAGCCAGGTGTCCGTCGCCCGCGTTCCACAAGTGCCATACGCGCCCAATCGTGCGCTGACCGTTGCGCTGGCCGGAGCAATGTCGATCATGATCGGCTTTGTTCTGGCACTGATCCGGGAAGGGCTTGATCGAACAATCAAGACCGAGAAACAGATCTTCAATGCGACAGGGCTGCAGAATCTTGGCTATTTCGTAAAGCAGAAATACGGGCCCAAAGGGCGTGCTGCTGCTGTGTTCGAGCCGATTGAGAACCCGCGGACCCCTCTGGCAGAAACGGCACGCGGGATTCTGACCAACTGTATCAAGTTTCAACACTCGAAGGTGGTGCTGGTTTCATCGGCGCTGCCCAACGAAGGAAAATCGTTCATCAGTACGGTGCTGGCGACCACGGCGGCCGCAGATGGAATGAATGTCGCCCTTGTTGATCTGGATGTGTACCGAAAAGGGGCAACCAAGCTTCTGATCCCGGACAGCGCTGATATCAAATGCTCGGACCTGTACTCGTATGACATCGTTCCGCAACAGGTTGTTGGCGCCCAGGATGCGCCGGGTAAGCTGGACCTGATCACGGTCGAATCCCCAACGCGCGAGCTGACAGATGATGCCGAAATGAAGCTGCGCAAGCTGAAGGACACGCTGACATCCAGGTACGATCTGGTGGTGATCGATACCCCGCCCGCGCTGGTCATGGATGAGGTCTATCGGAACAACACTTTGATCGATGCCGCGATCCTTGTGGTTCGCTGGGGCAGATCGCCCCAAGACGCCGTGCAGGCGGTCACGCGGCGCCTATCTCAGGCCGATGTCAATGTCATCGGAACCATCTTGAATGACGTCGATCCCAAAAAGTTCCGCTGGATCGGATATGAAGGCTACTATGGGCACTATGACTATTACAAATAGTGAACTAAAATTCAAAATCACATGTATTCAAGATTTGGTATAGGGCGCGATTCGAACATGTTGAAAATAAGAAGGTAAGGTTTGTAAGCAAAAAGAAATAAAATAGAAATTTATTGCAGCGGAAAATTAATGGTAATAATTTCTGCAATGCTTTTACCTTAGATAAATATTTAACTAGTTTGTATGTTGGTAAAGAGGAAAGTAGAGTTGAAGTATCGCGCTGAGATTGATGGTTTAAGAGCAATTGCCGTCATACCTGTCATTTTGTTTCACGCTGGATACAGCGTGTTTGATGGCGGCTTCGTTGGCGTGGACGTCTTTTTCGTTATTAGCGGATACTTGATTACGACAATACTTGTCGAAGATATTGTAAATGACCGTTTCAGTATAAGGCGATTTTACGAAAGGCGCGCACGCCGAATTCTGCCAATACTCTATACTGTCGTTCTCTTGACGCTGATCGCATCTTTCTTCATTTTATATCCAGCCAATATGATATCGCTTGGGAAAAGCGCAATATCTATCCCATTCTTCTCTTCCAACTTCTATTTCTGGTCAGAAAGGGGTTACTTTGCAGGCGGCACTGACCTAAAGCCATTGGTTCATACCTGGAGCTTAGCGGTCGAAGAACAATTTTATATTGTTTTCCCTTTCTTCCTGCTTTTCATGTATCGACTTGGGTCCAAAACACTAATTTGGGCCATGTTGGGAATATTCATTGTTTCCCTATTTGCATCATATTTTGTTACTCAGATACATTTTGACACGGCATTCTACTTCCCATTCACAAGAGCATGGGAGCTCCTTATGGGCTCGTTTTGCGCTTTACTCCTAATCAAGAAACCAGTGGCGCTCACTTGGGCAGTTGCAGATATGCTAAGCGGTCTTGGCTTGGCGCTGGTGTTTTATGCCTATCTTACATTCGATAGTAGCACCCTTTTCCCTTCGATCACGGCATTTGTCCCTACCATCGGAACGGCAATCTTTATTGTTTCATCTCAGCGCTCCAGGCTGTTTCGTGGGATGCTGTCATCATCGGTCGTCGTCTATGTCGGTCTTATCAGTTATTCCCTGTACTTGTGGCATCAACCTATTTTTTCGCTGGCGCGGCATCTGAGTGTGTTCGAAGAAAATGTCCTGTTGCTGATCGTCGCAAGCGCGCTGGTGTCTGTGATGTCGTACCATTTTCTGGAAAAACCGTTTCGAAACTCGGTTCGCGTCAGCACCAAAACAATCGTAGTTATTAGTTTCGCGGGCGCAGTGCTTATCGTTTTGCTGGGTGGCTTAATCGTCTTAAAAAATGGATTTCCGTCAAGGTACGCTCCGGCCGATCAAAGGCTCTTGATACAACTTTCGGACTACAAGGGGTATAATCAGGCAAGGTTCGATGATCTGAAATTTAGAGAATTCTCATCAGATGAAGCCACTAAAGTCGTGCTTATTGGTGATAGTTTTGCAAAGGACTTTATGAACATTGTGGCCGAAAGCGATATGTTCGAGAACTACGAATTCTCAACGCGTCAGATCAACTCTGAATGCGGCAACTTGCTGCTTCCGCGTTATGAGGAGATCGAGAAAAATATCCCTGAAAACAGAGTTGAACGTTGCAACTTTCTTGGTCGTTATGAAGGTGAGGCCTTTGATGAAATTCTGGCAGGCGCTGATGAAATATGGATTGTTTCAGCCTGGAAAGACTGGGTTGTTGAATACTTGCCGAGATCATTAGAGAACATTCGCGCCAAGTATCCAATTCCGGTCCGGGTGATTGGTTACAAAGATTTCGGGCCACATTCCGGCGCCTATGCGTTATCCGTCCAACCCGATCAACGACCAGAATACGCTCACCCTGTTGTCGCAGAAGCGATCAGAATCTCAGACTTGGTAGACGAAGCCCTTGGCTCCTACGAGTTTTATTACCCAATCATGGATGATCTTTGCGGGGGTGATCGTCATAACTGCCATGTCTTCACCGAAGAGGGTCTGCTAATGTCCGCTGATGGTGGGCACCTGACCAAAGAAGGGGCAATCGAGGCTGGTAGACGGCTGAGAGCAACGCTGTTGTCAATCAAGGCAAAGCCCTGAAACTATGTGAAGTCGGTGTAATCTTGTTGGCTGAAATACTGGTGAGGACTTGGTGGATGAGAAGCAAAAAGAGTCCAAAAAACAAACTGATCAGGAATGCAAGCGCACGTGGCCGAGTCTCCCTGTGGCGTCGCCTATTTTTACTCCGCACAGTTGCTCTTGTACTTGCGTGCTGGCTCTTGCCCCTCGACGCAGTTCACGCTCAGGACGGCCCCCGTACCTTCCCTCCCAAGCTACCCGACGGGTCGCAGAGGGCTTTCCCAACCGCCGAGGGCCACGGCGCGGCGGCAAAGGGTGGGCGTGGTGGTCGTGTCTTGTATGTGACGAATACGGGCGAATACGGCCCAGGGTCGCTGCGCGAGTGTATCAATGAGGTCGGTCCTAGAACATGCGTCTTCCGGACTGCCGGTACGATTGTTTTGGAAAATGAATCGCTGGTTGTCTCAAATCCCTATCTTACAATTGCAGGGGAAACCGCGCCCGGCGGGGGGATCGCCATTCGAAACGGACCTGAACAACTTAGGCCGTCACTTGAGATTCACACGCATGACGTCATTGTTCGGCACATTCGTGTGCGCCCTGGGCCACATAAGTTGGAATCTTGTTGCTCTGGTGCAATCGGCGTTTACAAGCGTGCAAGCCGGGATGTGATCTTTGACCACGTTTCGGCAAGCTGGGGCAGCGACGAGACCATGGATTCCGAATACGCGGAACGTTTGACGATCCAGTGGAGCATTTTTAGTGAACCTCTGCTTAATGGCGGGCCAGGTAAAAAAAATCGCGCGCGCAACTTTCTGCTGACTCGCGGAGGTGATTTCAGCGTTCATCATAATCTGTTCTCGCATGGGCTTTTTCGCAATCCGCAAATCGCGCCGCAAACCCCTGGAACTACGTCAGAAATTGTGAACAACCTGATGTATTCGCCCCAATGGCAATATGTGATTACGCTGATGAACAATCGGGGCGAGGTGGCAGCGAACGTCATCGGGAACCACAAACTAAGTGGCGAAGAAGTCCTGTCTGACAAGCTCGTACATCTGTTTGATTACGGAGAGTTTGGATTCAGAATATTCCTGCAAGACAATTTGGATGAAAAGAATCGAACAACAAAGGAGCTGCCAGAGTATCTGGTCATCGCGCCTGAATTTCGGAACTACCTTGTTGATGCTCCGGTCATCGAACCCTTGGTACATGCAGACCCGGTCGATACGGTTTATGAAAACGTACTGAGAAACGCAGGCGCAACCCGCCCGCAGCGAGATGCGGTAGACCGGCGTGTTGTGTCCGAAGTTAGATCTCGGTCGGGGCGCATCCTGAAGAAAAATCCCGAAAAGGTTGGGGGATGGCCGAACCTCGAGATCGCATTGCCCTATCTGGACGTTGATGTTGATGGTATGGACGATGAATGGGAACTTAGGTGGGGCCTGGACCCGACCGATCCCCTGGACGGTCTGGGCGATATGGACGGGGATGGCTGGAGCAATTTTGAAGAGTTCCTGCACGAGTTGGCCGGTGACGGCGTGGGCATGGCGCATTAAGCTTTGATGAATTTGGCGGGAAAGCCAACGGCTTCAATGACAAAGGTTGAACGACGCTATGAGGAGTATTGAAGCACTCAAACGACCCCGATCCTCGCTGGAAAGCGCTGAGCTATTTTGCATTGTATTGGGCGTTTTGTTTTCCTCTTTCGCGTCTCTGCGCCACCCAGGTGCTTCTTTTACGGTAAGCGATTTTTTTATAACCTGTGGGCTGCTTTTTCGGTGCTTAAGGTCGATCCCTCTCTCTCCAATGCAGGCGGCTTCTTCGATGTGGTGGCTGGGTATCGCGATGTTGCTGTGTGGCTTGTTGATGGGAAGCATTGCCTATGGGAACCCGGCCGATGCTTTCGTCGTTTTGGTTCAGTACTTCTTTTCATTTGTTGTGCTGCCTTTGGCGATACTAGCTCGCCCGCATGATGAGGCGATTTTGTTGGCAAAAATCGGCATCTTGTCTGTCGCGGTTAACGTCCTTGTAGGTCTGGGTGCATATTCCGTGGGATATAGTGGCGAAGGCAGTCGTCAACTTGCCTTGGTCGCAGGGAACAATCGCGTCTCCGGGTTGACAGATAATGCAAATGCACTTGCTGCAATAATCGTGTTGTGGTTCCCGGTGATCTGGTATCTGGGTCTGGTCCGTGCGTTCAAACCCGTTCTGTTTTCTTGTGCCTTCGCGCTAACCTTTGTTGGGCTCATTTTCACAAGCTCAAACTCGAACCTGGCGGGCGCGTTGATCAGCGGTGTGATCTACCTTTTCTTGCTGGGTAAGTTCCGCATCTTCTTTATTTGGACTGCCGTGGTTTCTGTAACGGCTTGGATTGGAATAACTTTCGCAGAGAAAATTCTTCCGCAGAAGTTCGTAGAACGTGTTCTGAGCCCACTTCAACAAGGCGATATTAAAAATGCTGGAACCTTTGATGATCGCGCTGAGTTGATGGTTGAAGCGTGGCGATTTTTACCTGATTACTATACGCTGGGCATGGGTGCCGGACAATATCGAGAACTCAGCTCGCACGATTTGCCTGTACACAATCTATATCTGTTGCTGGCGAACGAAGGTGGTTTGATTTCTCTAATTGGTTTGTTGGTTCTGTATTTGGCAGCTGTTACATATGCGACGCTTGCAGGTCCAGAAACACCCAACAGAATCGTGGCGCGCACCACTGTAATAACGGCTACGCTGACCTTTGCTGCATTGATGATGAATTTCACGCATATCTACCAACGCGCCTATATTGTGCCCTGGATTGTTTCAATCGGGTTATTGTACAGTCACAAACGACCGGATTGGCTGTATAACGTGCAGGCACACGGGCGTTCGGATGGGCTGCACATTGAACGCAAGTGGAACGCCCGCTGAAATGGAGCGTTTGCAGATATTCATGTTCGGAAGATATGGTGCAAGGAGAGGACTCAATTTTTTGCAGTATTTAGTTGGTAAATATGCATAAAATGGCGTGTGGTTTTCCCTGATACCCCAAACGATACCCCCGGGCACACATCTATTAGGAGGTTCGAGTGCAGTACGATGACCCACATTTGGGCCATTTCGGGCCTGAAGGAACATACAAAAACCTCGCCAGATCGACAATCTATAGCTATTCTTGATGGATCTGGAACCGGGCAACCGCAACCGGGGCATCGCGATACTCCTTATCAAAGGAGTTATCGTGATGAGGATACTATTGAAGAAGGTGCTCAAAGAGTTGGTTTTGTATTCGCCCCAACACATCGCCAGTTTGGCGAAAGCAGGCAAATTCCCCGAGCGGGTACAGCTGGGTTCAAACCGAGTGGGACGGATTGTGAGCGAAGTATTGGACTGACTTAGGTTACTCATCTTTGATACCAAACTTGCGCTTAGCAACCAGCCTTTCCCCATCAAATCCCAGCACATGAACTACTGTATCTTTAGCCGTTCCTTGTTCGGGGAACGGGACGTTGAAGATGGCTTCCTTGTCATCATCAACACCAATCGTCTCTATTGGGCGCCCGTCTAAGTAGATATCGCAGGATGTCAGCCCCAACGAGCGCAAAATCAACACTGCGCTTGCCCCACTTGTATCGACTAACACATCCATCTTGCGCGGCTTGCCCTGTTTGAGCAATTGAACCGCGCTGTTGATCAAATCCTGGTTGTGCCCCATCACATCACGTCGGGTCATCCGGTGCAGAAAATGCGGCTTGACGCCAAGATCCTCCAACGGTTCCCCCGCCTGAGCCCCGACGCTCATCAAGCGGCGAAAAGAGAGGTTCATGCGCGCGCCATCTGGGAGGGGTTCATACGGTCCGGTGGGCCACATAGAGACCAAGGCACTGTGCTCTACAACATTCGCTCCGCCTGCGCCTGTTCGTTCGTCCACTCCCAGGACGGTTCCAATCTCATGATCTTTGAAGCCTGCCGCGAACATATCGCAAGCGCTATAACAGTAGGCATCTGTAATTAGCACGACGGGACCAAAGTAAATTTGACCAATTGAATTGATCTTGTCTGCCGGCGATAAGGGAAAACCTTTTGAGAACAAAGCTCCGGTTTGCAATGCCTGTTGCAGAGAGTCGCGCCATGGGGCTAGGTTCTGGACCCATTAATTTGGTTGCCGTCATCTCGGCTGCGTGATTCAAACCCCTGAGTTTCAGGGGTATAACATGAGTAATCTAT
>NZ_JBQFOD010000023.1:0-38097 GCF_056533095.1 Ruegeria sp. H3
CGTTCTACTGCGATTGCAAGCTCATGGATGCACTACCGTCAGTCAGGTGCCGCCGCGCGCGAGATACTGATCAATGCTGCCGCCCAAAGCTGGGGCGTCGACCCAAGCGGTGTCACCATTGAGGATGGGGTCATCACTGCTGGCGACAAAACTGCGCCGATTGCGGAATTTGTGGCGGCCGCATCTCAACTGGAGGTGCCCGCAGAGCCTCGCCTGAAAGACCCGTCGGAATTCCGGTTGATCGGAAACGAGAGCGTGCGTCGCAAGGATTCGGCGATCAAGGGCAACGGCCAGGCGAAATTTGCGATGGATGTGCATCTGCCCAACCAGATGGTGGCCATGATCAAGCGGCCAGAGTCGCGCGGTGGCATCGCTTTGGGCTTTGACGACAGCGCATCGAAAGAGATCAAAGGCTATATCAACGCGGCTATTCTACCCAATCAGGCCGGTGTTGCGGTTTATGCCGAAAATACATGGGCCGCGATTCAGGCGCGGGATATGCTTGAGGTCGAATGGGACATGTCAGCGGCAGAAACCCGTGACTCGGACCAAATCAAAGCCGAGATCATGGCCGCGTTGAACGCAGAGCCAGAGTTCAACGTGAACCAGGCCGACGTCGCTGCGGTCGCCGCAGCCATTGATGGCGCGGACACGGTGATAGAACAGTCGTTCTATTTCCCCCTGCTGGCCCACGCACCGATGGAGCCGCTGAACTGCACCATCGAACAGACCGCCGAAGGTGACATCATTCTGCACGACGGCGCGCAGATGCCGACCGGCCCGCACATGGCCTACCAGCAGATATTCCAACTGCCACCAGAGAAAATCCAGATCAAGACAATGCTGGCTGGCGGATCCTTTGGACGCCGCGCAACGCCGGATGCAGACTACCAAGTCGAAGCTGCGCTGGCCTTTGTGGTCACAGACCGGTCGCGCCCGGTGAAACTGGTCTGGACGCGCGAGGATGACATCCGCAGTGGCTACTATCGCCCGGCATTTGGCCACAAAGCGCGGGTTGGTCTAGACGCGGATGGCAATATCATCGGATGGCAACATCAAGTCGCCGGTCAGTCGATCATGAAGGGCACACCGTTTGAATCCTTCTCGGTTCATGACGGCGTCGACCACAGCTCGATCGAGGGTATTGCCGACAGCCCCTACGATATTCCCGGCATGGCGCTTGGTCTGACGGACACGCCCAAGGCAACCTCGGTTCTGTGGTGGCGGTCGGTGGGGCACACCCACACTGGATACGTTATGGAGGTCATGATGGACCTGGCGGCTAAGGCAGCGGGTCGTGATCCAGTTGAATTCCGTCTCTCTTACCTGGCTGATGGTGATGATCCAGATCAGTCGCGCAAAGCAGGCGTGTTGAAACTGGCGGCTGAGAAGGCCGATTGGGGCAATCCTGCTGAAGGACGGGCTCAGGGTATCGCTGTGCACAAATCCTTTGGATCCTATGCTGCTCAGGTCGTCGAAGTCTCTGGCGACCCTGAATCGGGCATCAAGATCGAAAAGGTGACATGTGCGGTGGATTGCGGGATTGCGGTTAACCCTGATGTCGTCCGTGCCCAGATGGAAGGTGGCATCGGTTATGGCATCGGTCACGTGATGCGTGGCCAGATCACGCTGACCGGCGGGGCCGTAGATCAATCCAACTTCCCGGATTACGAGCCGCTGAGGATCAGTGACATCGCTGCCATTGATGTGCATATCGTGCCATCTGCCGAAGCCCCCACCGGGGTGGGTGAGCCAGGAACGCCCCCGGCCGCGCCTGCGTTGGCCAATGCGATCAACACGCTGTCCGGTGTTCAGATTGCCGCACATCCGATGACAGAAGACGGCATCAGCTTCGTCTGATCCAGTGGACCCCATAGCGCAAATTGCGCCGCCCCTTTGGGCGGCGTTTTTCTTTGCAGAAGGCTCCTTATGAATAATTTGATCAAATTTCGTGACTTCGAGGGCCTGCTTCGATACATCTCAGTTAATCGGAAGAACGGAACCTGAAAAATGGACCTGAGTACTTTGCATAATTTTCGCGTCGCAGCCTGCGATCTGAACGGTCAACTGCGCGGCAAACGGGTTCCACCAAGTTATGCGGACAAACTCTCAAAGGGTGCGGTACGTATGCCGTTCTCGGCCCTGAATGTGGACCTGTGGGGTGCGGATATCGACGGCAGCCCCTTGGTGTTTGAAAGCGGCGATGCAGATGGCGTTCTGCTGCCAACGGAACGTGGGCCTGTTCCGATCCCATGGCTGGGCGCGGAAACCGCATTGGTTCCCATGTGCCTTTACAACGATGCCGGTACGCCGTTCGCGGGCGACCCACGGCATGCCCTGTCGGCCACATTGTCCCGTTACGGCCAGCGCGGCTGGTCGGTGGTTGCCGCGACTGAACTAGAGTTCACCCTGCTGGACGCTTCCGGCCCTCACCCCCAGCCCCCTCTGAACCCAGTGACCGGTCGTCACCTGACGGACGAAGCGGTGTTGTCGGTCGCGGAAATGGATGCGTTCGAGGCGTTCTTCACCGATCTCTACGATGGTTGCGCTGCAATGGGCATCCCGGCACAAACCGCCATATCCGAGAGCGGTATCGGCCAGTTCGAGATCAACCTGAACCATCAGGATGCGATGCGCTGTGCAGACGATACATGGCTTTTCAAGGCATTGACGCGCGGTCTGGCCCGCAAACACGGGTTTGCTGCTACATTCATGGCGAAACCTTATGCCGACGATGCGGGAAACGGGATGCATGTGCATTTCTCGGTCATTGATGCCGATGGGCGAAACATCTTTGATGATGGTGGTCTCGAAGGCACCGACCTGTTGCGATCTGCCGTTGCGGGCTGTCTGGCGGCCATGCCAGCCAGTAGCCTGATCTTTGCACCAAACGGCAATTCCTATGCACGACTGGTGCCCGGAGCACATGCACCCATTGGCGCAAGCTGGGCCTATGAAAACCGAACAGCGGCCATCCGTATTCCAGGGGGCGCACCGGCCGCCCGGCGTATCGAACATCGTGTTGCCGGCGGTGATATCAACCCTTACCTTATGCTGACCGCCGTACTGGGTGCGGCACTGATCGGGATCGAAGATGATATGAAGCCGCCCGCCCCGATCACCGGGAATGCCTATGAGGTAGACGGGCTGCCGCAGCTTGCGAGCAATTGGTCCGAAGCGATTGACCAATTCGAGGCCGACCCAATCATGACCCGCCTGTTCCCAGCTGAGTTGATCCGCAACATGGCCCTGACAAAACGGCAAGAGATCGCGCGCTTTGCAGATCGTCCTGAAGACCAGCATTGGCTGAGTTATTTAGAAGCTGTTTGACCCCCCTTGCCCGGCGTTCGCGACTAGGGTATTTCTGAATTTGATCAAATTCGGTGACTTATGAAAATCGGTATTCTACAAACCGGCCACACCCCCGACGTGCTTAAAGACGAATTCGGAGATTACGACTCGTTATTTCCCGCCCTCCTGAAAGGCCACGGGCTAGAGTTCGAAACCTTTGCCGTTGTGGACGAGGTTTTTCCAATCAGTGCGGACGAGGCTGACGGGTGGTTGATTACAGGTTCCAAATATGGCGCCTATGAGGACCTGCCGTGGATCCCGCGACTCGAAGAGTTGATCCGCCAAATCCACCAAAGCGGCAAGCCCATGGTCGGCGTGTGTTTTGGCCATCAAATCATCGCGCAGGCCCTTGGCGGCAAGGTCGAGAAATTCGAAGGCGGGTGGTCCGTGGGGCGAACCGAATATGACTTTGACGGAGAAAAGGTCTGGTTAAACGCCTGGCATCAGGATCAGGTGGTTGCCCTACCCGAGGGGGCCAAGGTGACTGGCCACAGTGACTTCTGCCAGAATGCAATGCTGCAATATGGCGATCAGATCTGGACCGTTCAGGCACACCCTGAGTTTTCCAATGACTTTGTAACCGGGCTGATGCGCACGCGCGGCAAGGGTGTGGTACCCGATGATCTGATGCAGGCCGCCGCGAACCGGCAATCGGCACCAGATCACAATGATCAGATCGCGCATCTTATGGCAAATTTCCTGAAGAAAGCGAGGGCCTGATGGCCGATTGGACAGATGCACTGCCACAGGCAGCACAAGCTTATATCGAAGGGCATCGGCTGGACGAGGTTGAATGCATCATTTCCGATTTGCCCGGCATCGCACGCGGCAAGGCGGTTCCCGCGTCGAAATTTGCACGGCAATCCTATTTCCACTTGCCCGACAGTATCTTCTACCAGACCATCACCGGGGATTGGGGCGAAGCTGCGGGTGAAGACGGGTTTATCGAACGGGACATGATCCTGAAACCTGACTTCTCGACTGCGTCTGCTGCGCCCTGGACCGGGGATTGGACGTTGCAGGTGATCCACGACGCCTATGATCGAGATGGCGAGCCGATCCCGTTCAGCCCGCGCAACGTGTTGAAACGTGTCGTACAGCTCTACCACGACAAAGGGTGGAAACCCGTTGTTGCCCCCGAGATGGAGTTCTTTCTGGTTGCCCCAAACGTAGACCCGGCGCAAGGGATCAAGCCTATGATGGGCCGCTCGGGCCGCCCGGCAGCAGCACGTCAGGCCTATTCCATGACCGCCGTCGATGAATTCGGCCCGGTGATTGATGACATCTACGACTTTGCCGAACATCAGGGGTTCGAGATTGACGGTATCACCCAAGAGGGTGGCGCCGGGCAGCTCGAGATCAACCTGCGCCACGGCGATCCCGTCAAGCTGGCGGATGAGGTGTTCTATTTCAAACGCCTGATCCGCGAGGCAGCGCTGCGACACAATTGTTTCGCCACGTTCATGGCCAAACCGATCGAGGATGAGCCCGGTTCGGCCATGCATATCCACCATTCGATCATTGAGATGGAGACAGGGCAAAACATCTTCTCGGGTCCGCAAGGCGGCGAGACGGATGCGTTTTATCACTATATCGCAGGACTGCAGAACCATCTGCCCGCAGGTCTTGCCGTGATGGCGCCTTACGTGAATTCCTATCGGCGCTATGTCAAAGACCATGCCGCGCCGATCAATCTGGAATGGGCGCGCGACAATCGAACAACGGGAATCCGGGTACCCTTGTCCGGCCCCGAAGCACGGCGGGTTGAAAACCGCATCGCCGGAATGGATTGCAACCCCTATCTGGGCATCGCGCTGTCGCTGGCCTGTGGCTATCTGGGCCTGACCCAACAGGAACGCCCCCGCCGTCAGTTCTATGGCGATGCGTATGAAGGCGATGGCGATATCCCTCAGGTCATGGGCAATGCGCTGGATCTGTTTGATGAGGCCACTGCCCTGCATGAGGTTCTCGGCCCCGAATTCGCGCGTGTCTATGGCATCGTGAAGCGGGCTGAATACGAGGAATTCCTGCAGGTCATCTCCCCCTGGGAACGCGAGCATCTGTTGCTGAACGTCTAAACCAGCGGAGCCGGTCGCTATGAACCTTCTGTATTCCAACGACCGCAAGGCTGAGTATCCGGCAAGCTGGTATGCCGCAACGGCCAACACCATGGCGCCGTTCGCGGCGTTCGAAGGCGAAACCCGCGCAGACGTCTGTATCGTCGGCGGCGGCTACACCGGGTTGTCAGCAGCGCTGCACTTGGCCGAGGCCGGGCTGGATGTTGTGCTGCTCGAAGCACACCGCGTCGGGTTCGGGGCTTCGGGTCGCAATGGCGGGCAGTTGGGCAGCGCCCAGCGCATGGATCAGGAAAGTCTGGAGCGATTGGTCGGGCAGGATGATGCCACCAAGCTGTGGGATCTGGCCGAAGACGCAAAGGATTTGGTCAAATCCCTGATCGCCAAGCACCAGATCGATTGCGATTTGAAACCCGGTGTGGCTGATCTTGGGCTGTCGATCTCGGACCAGAAAGAGCTGCACGCCCATGCCGAGCATCTGTCGAACACATATGGCTACGATCAGATAGAGCTTCTGGATGAGGCCGCGGGACATGCGCTGTGCCCTTCGCCCACTTACAAAGGTGGATATCTGGACAAGGGCGCCGCGCATTTGCATCCATTGAACTATGCGCTTGGGTTAGCACAGGCGGCGCATACCGCAGGTGCGCGCATTCACGAAGGAACCGAGGTTCTGGGGATCGAAGAGGGCGATCCAGTGATCGTGCGCACCAAAAACGGGACGGTACGCGCCCAACATCTTATTCTGGCCTGCAACGGCTATCTTGGCGCGCTGAACCGGCAGGTGGCATCGCGTGTCATGCCGATCAACAACTTCATTGCAGCGACAGAACCACTTGGCGATGACGCCACCCGCGTTTTAACCCAGGATGTCGCCGTTGCAGATACTAAATTCGTGGTAAACTACTTCCGCCTGAGCGCTGATCGGCGGCTTTTATTTGGCGGCGGTGAAAGCTATGGCTATCGCTTCCCATCCGACATCGCCGCCAAAGTGCGCAAGCCGATGGTTGAGATTTTCCCGCATCTGAAAGACGTGCAAATCGACTATGCATGGGGCGGCACTCTGGCGATTACAATGCGTCGAATGCCATATCTTGCGCGACTTGCCACCAACATTCTTTCGGCATCGGGATATTCCGGCCACGGCGTTGGCACCGCAACCCATGCCGGGCAGCTTATGGCTTTGGCCGTTCAAGGACAGGCCGAAGGGTTTGATACCATGTCCCGCGTCCCGGCCCTGCCCTTTCCGGGCGGCCCGGCCTTGCGTAGCCCGCTACTGGTACTGGCGATGACCTGGTTTGCGATGCGGGATCGCCTGGGCTTCTGAAACCCGTTTTTGATTGCGACAGTTTGGTGAAATTTTGCCGATCCATCGATTGGGGACTTGGCACGACCCGCCTTCTTGATTTAAATAAACGAAATTTAGAATTCGGGAATTCCAAATATGACGCTGCCCCCCAACGTCCATGACGCCGAACCCATCCCCGCCGCCGCCCGAGACGCCATCGACGCCCTGATGCAATCGGGTGATCTGTTTCGGTACACCGCACCACAAGATGCGCCGGTTGCCCTGCTGGAGGCTGAGTTTGCGGCTCTGCTGGGCACCAAATATGCGCTTGCAGTCTCCTCCTGCTCGGCTGCGTTGTTTCTGTCGTTGAAGGCGCTGGACCTGCCGCGGGATGCACGGGTGCTGATCCCGGGCTTTACCTTTGCCGCTGTTCCATCCTCGGTCGTGCATGCAGACTGTATTCCGGCTCTCTGCGAGGTAGGCGAGAACTACCGCATCAATATGGATGATTTCGCGGCCAAACTGGAGGATATACAAGCCGTTATCATCAGCCATATGCGCGGCCACACCTCGGATATGGACGCGATCATGGAGCTTTGTGATGCGCGCGACATCCCGGTAATCGAAGACGCGGCGCATTCGCTGGGGACCACCTGGCATGGCCGGAACATTGGCACCATTGGCAAGATCGGGTGCTTTTCGTTCCAGTCTTACAAAATGATCAACGCCGGCGAAGGTGGTATACTGATCACAGATGACGCCGATCTGGTCGCACGCGCTGTGATCATGTCGGGTGCTTACGAGCACAACTGGAAAAAACACAAAACCCCACGCGGTGACAACTCACCTGAGCTTGAGCAGGCCTTTGCCCGCTGGCAGAACCAACTACCGCTTTATAACCTACGGATGAGCAACCTGAGCGCTGCCGTAATTCGGCCGCAGATCCCCGAGCTGGCGCGCCGGGTTCAAGACGGGCTGACGAACCATGACTATGTGGCGGAACGCCTGAACAACTCACCCTATGTCGACGTCCCTGCTCCACTGTCGCCGGAACGCCGTGCGCCGGATTCGATCCAGTTCAATCTGGTCGGCATGGATGAGGCTGAAATCCGGGCCTTCGCGGCTGCGTCTGAGGCACGTGGTGTCAAGGTTCAGGTCTTTGGCCTGAGCGAAGATAACGCCCGCGCGTTCTGGAACTGGCAATTCCTGCCCGAAAAGTTCGACCTGCCGCAGACACGCGACATGTTGATGAAAGCCTGTGATGTGCGGCTGCCCGTACGCCTGACGCGCGATGAATTGGACGTGATCGCCGATATCCTGCTGGCTTCAGTCGGTGAAGTGACAGGTCCGGTTCCGGCATATGGAACCTGACATGAAAAAGGCCCGCGCAAAGCGGGCCATCTTTTCCATGGTTCAAGATCAGTTCAGTTTGGAAAGCTTGTTCTGTAACTCGGCCAGCTGCTTTTTTATGTCGTCCAGATCTTCGTTTGCTTCGGGCTTTTTCTCTTCCTGATCCGGCCCGGACCAGCCGCCGGATAAGCCACCTGTCATGGCCTTCAAAAACGCCTGTTGCTGCGCCTGCAATGCGTCGAACCCCGGTATCTGCGACATCGGGTTCATCGCGTTCATGTTTTCCATCATTTTGCTTTGGCTTTCGCGCAGCATCTCGAACGAGCTTTGCAGGAACTGAGGCATCATGCCCCCGCCTGGCACCATATAACTGCGCACAAGGTCATTCAGCACATTCACCGGCAGAACATTCTCACCCCGGCTTTCGTGTTCAGCAATGATCTGCAGAAGATACTGCCGCGTCAGGTCGTCGCCGGTTTTCAGGTCGATGATCTGAACTTCGCGCCCGTCCCGGATAAAACCTGCTATGTCTTCTAGCGTCACGTAGTCGCTGGTCTCGGTGTTATACAGCCTGCGGCTGGCGTAGCGCTTAATCAGCAGCGGTTTTTCGTTGTCCGACACCTAGTACCCTCCCCAAGGATGATGCGTTGCAGCACAGGTTATGCGAGTGCAGCACAAAAAGAAAGGGCAGGTCAATGGACCTGCCCAACGCGAAAGCACCTTTTGGGAGGAATAAGGTGCGTGTATCGCGAAGCTCTTACTTGGCGGCTGCGGCTTTCTTGGCGGCAGTCGTCACGTCGTTGGTTGCTTTCTTGACAGCAGCAGTTGCTTCTTCAGCAGCGTCTTTGCCAGCAGCCATCAGCAGCTCAACAGTTTCGGTCTGAACTTTTTTCGCGATTTCAGCGAAAGCGGCCAGGTTTTCAGCTGCAACTTCAGCCGACGCGCTTGCGAAATCGGTTGCCGCTTTGGCGTAATCAGCAGGCTCTGCCTTGGCTTTAGACATCTCGGTCATCTTGGCCAGGGTGTCCTTGGTCCATTTGTTCGAGATCTCAGCCGATTTTTCAGCCGCTTCCAAAGCAACGCCCGACAGCTTTTCGTTCAGCGAAGCGGTCGATTTGAATGCGCCTTCCAGCGCGGTGGTGTCCACAGGGAACGCGCCCATCATGTCTTTCATGATCGCGGAAAAGTCTTGAGTCTTTGCCATCGTTCTAATCCTTTTGCTGAGCCGGGCCCACCCCGGCTTTCGTCAGCTTGAGGACAATATGGTTTCTGCATTGCAGCATTGCAAGCTTTTTCTTGCTGCAATGCAGAAAAACTGTAGTTTCAAAATGAAATCAGACGTTTGGATTGGCGACTACATAGGTCCCGGGAGCCGGTGCAAGGCTTGGATGGGTCGAATCGCCTGTCTTCCGTGCTGGCACCTGTTTGCCCGATCGCTTCTTCAGCCATGCCTCCCACATGGGCCACCAGGATCCTTCGTGGAAATCCGCCTCTTTCAGCCAGGTGTCTGTATCTGATTTCAGATCGGGGTTTGTGTAATGGCCATACTTCTTCTTGCTAGGCGGGTTCACGATCCCTGCTATATGGCCGGATTCCGAGACAACAAAGGTCTTTGAGCGTGACCCCATCTTTTGCACACCGCGATAGCAGTCTTTCCAGGCGGCGATATGATCAGTTTCGCAGGTGATCGCCATCAAAGGGACATCCACATCGGCCAGCGTCAGCTTGTGCCCCAAAAGTTCGATCCCGTCCGAGGCAAATTCGTTGCGTTGGCACAGGCCGCGCAAATAATCGACCGCCATCTTCGCAGGCAAGTTCGCGCCATCACCATTCCAAAACAACAAATCGAAGGCCGGAGGCACCTCACCCATCATATAGCTGCGGATGGCCGGGCCGTAGACCAGATCACGTGAGCGTAGGAATGACATCGTGCGCCCCATGATCCACGAGCGCAGCACGCCCTCTTTTGTTACCTCTTCTTCGATCCCGTCGATGAAGTCATTTTGCAGAAACGGTGTGAACTCTCCCTGTTCCGAGAAATCCGTCAGTGCGGTGAAAAGCGTTGCCGATTTTATCGACTTATCGCCTCGTTGTTTCATCAAGGCTAATGTCAGGCTGAGCGTCGTGCCCGCAATGCAGTAGCCTATCGCGTTGACCTGTTTGACCTTGCAGATCTTCTTTGCGACCTCGATGGCAGCCAGGAAACCGTCCTGAATGTAATCCTCCATCCCAGTTTCGGCGTAGCTTGGATCCGGGTTGACCCAGCTGACAACAAATAGCGTATAACCCTGTTCCGTGATCCATTTGATCAGGCTGTTCTGGGCCTTCAGGTCAAGAATATAAAACTTGTTGATCCAGGGTGGGAACAACACAATCGGTGTTTCATGCACCGTTTCGGTCGCAGGCTTGTACTGGATCAACTCCATCATGCGATTGCGAAAGATCACGTCACCCGGGGTAGTCGCCAGATTACCGCCAACCTCAAACGCATTTTCATCGGCCAACTTGACCACCAGCTCACCATCGTTTGCTTCGAGGTCTGACACCAGGTTTTCCAACCCGTTGATGAGCGACTGGCCCTCGGTTTCCACCGCCTTTTGCAAGGCATCCGGGTTTGTCGCCAGAAAATTGGTCGGCGCCATCATGTCGATGATCTGTTGCGAGAAATAGCTGAGGCGCCGCTTGTCCTTGGCGTCCAGATCATCAACCGAAGCCACGGCCTGAGTGATGGCCTGTGCGTTGGTCTGGTACTGCTGGCGGATGAGGCGGAAATAGGGGTTGGTGTCCCACATCGGATTGGAAAAGCGTTTGTCGGCGGGCGCGTCATGTTCGTCATCCACCTCACCTGTGGTCAACGCTTGCTGCGCTTCGGCAAAGTTCAGAACCGATTTGCCCCAATACTCAATCTGCTGCTCCAGCAGCTTGGCGGGGTTTTGCCAAGCCTCTGCGAAATAGACAGTTGCTGCTCGTGCGAAAAGCTCTTGATTCGGACCGTCCAGCGCAGAGGTATGAGGCTTTTTCGACGCCATAACTTCGACAAGCCGCTTGGATAGGGTTTCGACCTTTTCCATATTTTCTTTAATTCGTTCAATATGTTCTTCTGTCACTTCGGGCATTTGGTCTTCACTTGTTGTCATTTTAACAATTCCCCCCTAACCTCGCTGCTATGCAGAATAACGTCGTGGGTGTCGGGGGACAAAGCGGCGAATGGTCCGAACCGAACAGCCTTAGACTCTGGAGGCCGCTTCCATGCGCTACATGATGACCTACGACTTGATGGAGACCATGCGCAACACGAACCAATGGCTTGGTTCGACTGCCAGCGCGATGGCGTCCTACCCGTTGTTTTCGATGGTTCCAAACCCGGCCTTCAGTTGGATGGCCGCCTGGGGTGAGGTGACCGAGCGCACCTTCCAGCGCATGGTTGTTAAACCCGACTGGGGCATTCGTACGTTTACCTGCGAAGACGGCAAAGATCATCTGGTTGATATTACCACGGTTCTGGAACGTCCTTTTGGCGATCTCATCCATTTCAAGGTAAATGGACGAGAAAAGCAACCGCGCAAGGTTTTGCTGGTTGCGCCGATGTCGGGGCACTATGCGACATTGCTGCGCTCGACCGTCAAAAGCCTGCTTGTTAATTGCGAAGTTTATATCACTGACTGGCATAACGCGCGCGATATTCCTGTGTCTGCAGGCAAGTTCGATGTCGAGGATTACACGCTTTATCTTGTCGATTTCATGAAAGAGCTGGGGCCAGACACCCATGTTGTTGCTGTTTGTCAGCCCGCACCGCTGACTCTGGCCGCAACCGCTTATCTGGCTGAGCTCGAACCTAAGGCGCAGCCCAGCACCCTGACACTGATCGGTGGCCCGGTTGACCCAGATGCGACACCGACTGATGTCACGGATTTCGGTCGCCGCGTGACAATGGGCCAGCTGGAAGAAACCATGATCCAACGGGTTGGTTTCAAATACAAAGGTGTAGGCCGCATGGTCTATCCCGGCCTACTGCAACTGGCCTCTTTCATGTCGATGAATGCCGAGCGGCACTCCAAGGCGTTTTCAGACCAGATCCAGCGCGTGATCCGGGATGAGGCGTCCGATCATGATGCACATAATCGCTTCTACGATGAATACCTGGCCGTCATGGACATGACCGCCGAGTTCTACCTATCCACAGTGGAACGTATCTTCAAAGGGCGTGAGATTGCGCGCAACGAATTTGTTGTAGCAGGTCACAAAGTCGACATTAGCAAGATCACCGATGTCGCGGTCAAAACCGTCGAAGGCGCGAATGATGATATCTCGGCCCCGGGCCAATGCATTGCCGCGCTTGATCTGTGCACCGGCCTGTCGGACAGCAAAAAGGCCAGCCATGTTGAGCCGAATGCAGGCCATTACGGCATTTTCGCCGGCCGCAGCTGGCGCGACAATATTCGTCCGCTTGTGATTGATTTCATGAATGAAAACAGCCGCAAGCCGCTGCGCCGGGCAGCGAACCGAAACAAAGTGGCCTGAGACGATGGGCGAGAGCGATCAATCCGGTCTCGCGTTCTCTTGCACCTGCGGTCAGACTACAGGGCGCATCAAGCCACAGGGTCTCAAACATGGCTCGCATGCCGTGTGCTTTTGCGCCGATTGCCGCGCAGGACAATTGTATTTTAAACAACCCGACCCAGCGCCCGGCCCTGTTGAAGTGTTTCAGATTGCCCCGCACGAGCTCATTTTTGAAACAGGTAGTGAGAATCTGGCCGCGATAAAGTTGAGCCCAAATGGCATGCTGCGTTGGTATGCGACATGCTGCAACGCGCCGCTTGCGGCAACGCCAAACACGCCGAAATTCCCATTTGTCGGTTTCATTGCGGCCCGTTTCAGCGACACTACGGCCCTGGGCCCCATCACAACACGGGCCTACATCCCCACATCGGGTGGCAAACACAAGCACGCAGGCATTCGCGCGGCAATTGTCGCAATGCTCAAGCGTGTTGCCAAATCGCGCCTGTCCGGCAAGTGGAAGCAAACACCATTCTTTGACGTCGCAACCGGTGAGCCGGTGGTCAGCCCCAAGCTGATCGACAAATCCGAACGCGATGCTCTTTACCCGTAGCTGGGTCTTGGGTTGAAGTTCAACCAGCCCTGCAAGGCTGCATTCAGCACATCCGGGTTTTCCAACGTCGGAAGGTGACCTGCACGTTCAATCATCTGCAATCGGGCTTCGGGGATCATCTCGGCCATAAACTCATGCTTACGCGCCGGGATAAGTGTATCATGTGTTCCGCCAAGGATCAGACCCGGAACTTTGACCCGGCAAAGGATGCTTTGTTGATCCGGTCGTCGTTGCAAGGCCCGCATTTGACGCACAAATACATCGGGGCCCAGATCGATAGCCATGGCAAAGAGTTGATTCAAAATCGGGATACGTTGTGGCCCTGGGGCCAGCGCATCCGACCCGATCACCTTGCGCATCACTTCTTCCAATCGCCCGGCTTGCGCACCAATGATCAACTCCTCGCGTGCGGCGGCCATCTGCGGCGTGTCGGCCTGCGCATCGGTCGAAATCAGGCAGAGGCGTGACACCCGATCCGCCGCGCGCCTTACGATCTCAAGCGCGACAACACCGCCCAGACCTACCCCCGCCAGGGCAAAACGATGCGGCAGCTGATCGAGCAGGCCAGATGCGATCTCTTCGATCCGTTCGCCTGATGAAATCGGCGCAAACATCACAGCCCGATCGCGCGACAGCGCGTCGATCTGAGGATGAAACAATCGGGCGTCACACATAAAACCGGGTAGCAATACCAGCGGCTCGATCACGCGGGGCCTCCATCAGTTCGGGCTTCCGAACCCCTTCTTTTTCTTCGCAGGATGAGAGTTTTGTCCGGCCCCGGCAAGCAGAAACTTACGGATAGCGGATACCGCGAAAAGCTGGGAAATCGGCGTATCGGGCCTGTCTGGCCGTTTGGCTTTCGCCCGGCTCGGCCCCGGGGCGTAACAAACACCCCCGAGGTGCGATGTAACTATCGATCCGGCCTACCGGTTCGGGCCGCCAAACTAGATTGAAGGCGCTGAGCTTGGGAAAGAACCAGATTTCGGAATAGTCCAGATGATCATGCATCCACCACGCAAGATCGCGCCAATCCCGGCCTTGCTCATATTGATCCGCGAACCACGGGATCACAATCGACGCCCCAGCGATGCGCGCGTCTCCAACGCCTCGATCCCAGATGTGACATTCCAATGGGTTATCGTTGCGCGCGCAATTCAGCCGGTTTTCGTTACCGAACTGGTTCAACGACGGCGAGCGATAGCCCGAGCGGACAGCAACGCGCCCAAATGTCTCCTCAAGCGGGTCCAGCAAAGTCTGGCAAAAGGCACGACCGGTCTCAATCGCAAGATCAGGGTTTTCAGGGATGTTCTGGTGTTGGTGGAAATTCCCGATCTCGGAATACAGAAAATCCCGCATGAAAAAGTGCCGTGACAGGCGCACGCGGCCAAGCGTTTCAAGGCTCCACATGCTGCCCGGTTTGCGCATCCTCAGTATCCTGTCCAGCGAAAGGCCCCGTCCGAGCGAAGCGTGGAAAAGGGGTTGAAAGCAACCTCCCAGATCGTTCCGTCCGGAGTGCGGAAATAGCCGTGATGCCCGCCCCAAAATACATCCGATGCGGGTTTCAGGACCGTAGCGCCTGCCGCCTCGGCATCGCGCAGAACCTGCGCCACTTCTTCTTTCTGTCGGCAATTATAGCTCAGCGTGATCGCACCGCGGTTCAAACTATCTTTGGCGACGCCGATCTCATCGGCTAATGCGGACAAAGGGTATAGACCAAGCGTTTGACTGATCAGATCAAAGGCGATCACACCATCCGGGCTGTCGACACGGTTCCAGCCCATCGCCTCATAAAATGTTGCCGCAGCTTCAGGGTCTTCGACCCCGACAGTGATTAGGCTGACTCGCTGTTCCATCACTCCACGCCCTGGGTTTTCAACCAGTCCAAAATGCCAGAAACTGCCGCGTCAGTCTGCCCGGGCGACATCAAACGCCCAGCGACCACATGAGACATCGGATCATCCCCCTCACCCATTGTGACCAGCTGCACCGTTGCATCAGCCCCCCAGCTCTGCGCCACTTTGTGTGTCCGATCCGGGCGGACGACTTGATCGTCATCTGAAAACCAGAACAAGGCCGGCACCTGTGCGCCTTCGAAATCCAGCGCGTAGATCGTATCCACCAGTACTGTCATGGGCACGACAGCGACCCACGGGTAAACCGAGGACCAGTATTTGTTTTTCTCGGGGTCCGGGCCCGACACGTCCCGTTCCTCTCCCATCAGCAGAGGCAACCAGGACCGGGCCCATGGCAGGCCAGGAATAAAGGCGACCGGTGTATTCACGCCAAAGTTTGGCGAGACGAAGACCATGCCAACCACGTCTGTGCTAAGGTCAGGGTCAAGGGCGGCTGCTGTGACCAGTGTCCCACCGGTTGAGGTAGACATGACCACAACCTTGTCGCCCACGGCCCGTGCGGCAGCCAACCCTTCGGCCAGATCCTGCATCCAACCCGAGGCTGTTGCCTCGCCCATCGCGGCACCATTGCGCCCGTGACCTTGCAGACGGGTATAAACCAGATTGGCGCTCAGCGCGTCCGCGACCCTATCGGGGACTGGTCTGATTTCTTCGGAACTGGCCGAAAAGCCATGCACATACAGAACCGAATAAGGCGTGCGTTGCTCTTTGTAGCCGTCCTGCCAGATCACACGCTTTTCAACACCGGGCACGATGTCATCAAAGGCGGATTCGGTGCTTTCGAAGTAATCCTGCACCCCTTCTCCGAATCTGGCGTTGTCGAAGCGCGGATGAAGATCGACCTCTTCACGCGGACCGAACCAATAGACCAGAGCACCAACTACGATCAGCGCCAGCAGAAAACGCCCCAGGTACAATCCAAACTTCCGCATCAGCCTTCTCCCATCACGTCCAGAATTGCACGCTCGATCAATGACAGGCACAGTTCATCGGAGAATCTGTGGTCGGCATCTTTAACCAACAACAGTCGCATATCAGGCCCTGAGGCATGATCCAGCAAGCGCACCGCCGTTTCAGTCGATACAGCGGTATCCGCAGTGCCCTGCAGAAAACGTGTTGGGAAAGGTAGATCCAGCGCTTCTCTCAGCACAAGATTCTGACGCCCATCGTCAATCAGGCGCTTTGTGATGATGTAAGGCTCCATATAGTCCGACGGCAACTCAACCTGGCCAACTGTTTCCAGCGCTGCCTTTTGCGCATCTGTAAACGACGCCCAATACCCATCTTCCGTAAAGTCCGGAGCGGCGGCGATTGTGACCATCCCCACGATGCGATCTGCGAGGGTTTTGGCGAGCAACAAGGCCTGCCAGCCCCCCATGGAAGAACCCACGATGATCAAAGGCCCCTGCGTCAGCGCGGACACTGCGGCAACTGTGTCTTCGTGCCAATCTCCGATGCTGCCTTCGGTAAACGCACCCGAACTTTCACCATGGCCGGAATAGTCAAACCGCAAGAATGCTTGCCCGCGCGTTTTGGCCCAAGCCTCTAGATGAATGGCTTTTGTGCCTTCTTTGTCTGATTTTAGACCTGACAAAAACACGATGGTCGGGCCTTGGCCTTCGCTCAGATCATAAGCGATCCGCCGCCCCTGATCGGTTATCAAAAAAGCGCTCATCTTGCCGCCCTTCATATTTTGATTTGTGACACCCTAGCCCGCGCGGGCTGGGAGTTTAAACCTGATTTCAGATTTTTTATGTTACCATATTGTCACGTGACTATCGAATCACGTATAAGATATTTATGGACATGCTATTCAAAGCTCTGAATGACCCCGCTCGCCGCGAGATTCTGGACCTGCTGCGACAGGAAGATGGTCAATCTCTGTCGCAGTTAGAGGCACATTTCGACATGACCCGCTTCGGCGTCATGAAGCATCTGAAACTACTGGAAGATGCTGGGCTGGTCCTGACCCGCAAACATGGACGGTTCAAATATCACTATCTTAACCCCTTGCCCTTGCAAGAGATGCTAGACCGTTGGGTCGCCCCTTTTTTTCAACCTCAAGCCAGCGCGGTCAATGCGCTGAAACTCAAATTGGAAACGGAGACTCGTATGGGAAAACCAGATTTTATGATGCAGACCTTTATCCGCTGCACACAGGACGCGCTGTGGGATGCATTAACCAAGCCAGATCAGATGGCAGCCTATCACTTCCTGTGCAACGAAGTACGCGGAGAGGTCTCGCCTGGTGCAACAGTGCATTTCATTACCCCTGACGGCAATGAGATGCTGCGGCAGATGACGCAAAAGCTGGACCCAAAAACCCGGATCGAGATGGGGTTCGAGCCTCTGTTCATGGGCCCTGACGCCCCGCAATCAACAATGGTTTATCTGATCGAACAACAAGGTGATGTCTGCAAGTTGACCATCGAACACTATGACCTTGCAGTTGGTCAGGAAGGCTTTGCCGAAGGTTGGGCGCGCCTGGCAGCCTCACTCAAGAGCTGGCTGGAGACCGGTGACGCTCTGAAGGAGAGCGCATAATGGCTGAGTTTCCAACTGAACTGGGCGTACTGACATGCCTTATGCTGCTCGCTGTTTCCATGTGGATTCCATACGTGGTTGGCGTTTCGACCGACCCCTCGGGCGAGGAAGCCTTTGCCCGACCTGCACAGATCCCAAACCTGCGCCCTTGGGTGCAAAGGGCACATCGCGCGCAGTTGAATCTGCTCGAACAGGGTATGCCGTTTGCCGTTTTGGTTCTGATCGTCAACACGTTGGACGGCTTTACGGCGCTGACCTATTGGGCTGCCATTGTGTTTTTCTGGGTGCGCGTTCTGCACGCCATCGGCATGATCACGGGCATTGCGCGCATGCCTGTGCGGCCCATTCTGTTCACAGTCGGATGGGTGTGCTGCCTGATCATGGGCTACGCGGTTTTTGCCGCTGCCTGAACGCCCGACACCGTGCCACGCGATCCTCTGGTTGCGTGGTGCTTTTCGCATTTGCCTTCAAAGCGGTTGACTTCACGCCGCGCCAGTAGCACATAGCCAAAACACCATAACCCGCAACCGGGCGTTCAGTGGGCGCCAAACCGACGAGGAGAGCCAGACCATGGCCCTGGATTCAAAATCCGTCTCACTCACCTTCCCTGATGGCAATGCGCGTTCCTATGACGCTGGTGTCACGCCTGCGCAGGTGGCTGCCGATATCTCGACTTCTTTGGCTAAGAAAGCGATCTCGGCCACCGTCAATGATCAGCACTGGGACCTGCAATGGCCCATCGAAACCGACGCGCAGATCGCCATCCACACCATGAAGGATGAGGCGCAAGCCAATGAGCTGATCCGTCACGATCTGGCCCATATCATGGCGCGCGCGGTGCAGGAGATCTGGCCCGACACCAAGGTCACTATCGGCCCGGTGATTGATAACGGCTGGTACTACGACTTCGACCGCGCTGAGCCGTTCACGCCAGAAGACCTGGGCCTGATCGAGAAAAAGATGAAGGAAATCATCAACAAGCGCGACCCCGTGACCACCGAGGTCTGGGACCGTCAGCGCGCGATCGATTTCTATACCGCCAACGATGAACCCTATAAGGTCGAGCTTATCGATGCCATTCCAGGTGATGAGCCGCTGCGCATGTACTGGCACGGCGACTGGCAGGATCTGTGCCGCGGCCCGCACCTGCAGCACACCGGCCAAGTGCCGGGCGATGCGTTCAAGCTGATGTCCATTGCGGGTGCCTATTGGCGCGGCGACAGCGACCGGGCAATGCTGCAGCGTATCTATGGCGTTGCGTTTACGGGCAAGGAAAAGCTGAAGGCTCACCTGCACATGCTGGAAGAGGCAGCCAAGCGCGACCACCGCAAACTGGGCCGCGAGATGGACCTGTTCCACATGCAGGAAGAAGCCCCCGGTCAGATTTTCTGGCACCCCAACGGCTGGACCATTTACACACAGCTGCAGGACTACATGCGCCGTCAGCAACGCAGCGGTGGCTATGTTGAGGTGAACACGCCTCAGGTCGTTGACCGCAAGCTGTGGGAAGCATCCGGCCATTGGGACAAGTATCAGGAGAATATGTTCATCGTCGAAGTGGACGAGGAACACGCGCGTGAAAAGGCGATCAACGCCCTGAAACCGATGAACTGCCCGTGCCACGTGCAAATCTTCAATCAGGGTTTGAAGTCTTATCGCGACCTGCCCCTTCGCATGGCAGAATTCGGTTCGTGCAACCGTTATGAGCCGTCGGGTGCGCTGCACGGCATCATGCGTGTGCGCGGTTTCACTCAGGATGATGGACACATCTTCTGCACCGAAGACCAGATCGAATCTGAAACCGCCGAGTTCATCCGGTTCCTTTCCCGAATCTACAAGGATCTGGGATTTGAGAACTTCTCGGTCAAATTCTCGGATCGTCCCGAGAAACGGTCGGGGTCTGACGAAGTTTGGGACAAGGCTGAGGCCGCACTGCTAAGTGCGACACGTGCTGCAGGGATCGAACCCAAGCTCAACCCGGGTGAGGGCGCGTTCTACGGCCCGAAGCTGGAGTTTGTTCTGACCGACGCGATCGGTCGTGACTGGCAATGCGGCACACACCAGGTTGACTTTGTTCTGCCAGAACGTCTGGACGCCACGTATGTTGGGGCTGACGGCGGCAAGCACCGCCCCGTTATGTTGCATCGCGCCACGCTGGGATCGTTCGAACGGTTCATCGGAATCCTGATCGAAGAACACGCCGGCAAACTGCCCTTCTGGCTGGCCCCACGTCAGGCCGTCGTCGCCTCGATCACGTCCGAGGCGGATGACTATGTGATGGAAGTAGTGGAAACACTCAAAGCCGCCGGTGTGCGGGCCGAGGCGGATATCCGCAACGAAAAGATCAACTACAAGGTCCGCGAACATTCTGTCGGCAAGGTGCCGGTGATCCTGGCCGTTGGTCATCGTGAGGTCGAAGACCGCACCGTCAGTGTTCGACGCCTTGGCGAAAAACAAACGCAGGTTCAGCCGCTTGAGGCTGTAACAAATGAGTTGTCGCAGGCCGCGACCCCACCCGACCTGTTGTAACATTCGGCACCATCTCGCCGGAAATCCGACCCCGGAACAGGGGTCGGATTGAAACACACTATCCTTTTCCCTTCAAAAACAGTAGATTACCTTACAAGGGCGCGCCCCGCGCCCTGACGCGCTTGTGAGACACGGGCTCGTGAATTTAACAATAGCCAACTTGCCCTTACCTTTGTCATTGTCACAAGCAGACATACCCAGTCATCAAGAGGATTTCCGAGATGTCGAACACAGCAAAGTCCCTGGTTATCGCAACCGCAGTCGCAGCCGCCGTATCGGGTGCAGCAACCACCGCAAGCGCTCAAGCCAAAGAAAAGTGCTATGGCGTTTCGCTGGCCGGTCAGAATGACTGCGCAGCAGGCCCCGGCACCACATGCGCGGGCACCTCAACCGTTGATTATCAGGGCAACGCCTGGACCCTGGTTGACGCAGGCACCTGCGGCGATATCGAACTGCCTGCAGAGGCAGACGGCACACCGCGCAAAGGTTCGCTGGAAGAGCTGAAGCGCGACCTGCCAGCATAAGCGTCGAGCAAACGACTTTAGGGGGCGGGCACCTTCGCCCGCCCTTTTCTTCGATCAGAAGGAGCGTGCAAATGCTGGATGATGCCCTCAGATCAAATCGCCTGCCCGCAGCGCCAGGTGTTGGTTACAAACCACAGCATTTTTCGCAAATACTGAAGCACGCCCAACCTGTCGCCTGGCTAGAAGTTCATGCCGAAAACTACATGGGAGACGGCGGCCGCCCATTGGCTCAACTGCGCCATCTTGCAGAACAATTTCCGATCTCCGTTCACGGCGTCGGCTTGTCCATCGGTGGCGAAGGCCCGCTAGACCCCGATCATCTGGCCCGGCTCAAACATCTTGTCGGCTGGCTGAGCCCAGCCAGCTTCTCAGAACATCTGGCCTGGTCGACCCATGACAGCCATTTCTTCAACGATCTGCTGCCCCTGCCCTACACCGATGCCACTTTGGCGCGGGTTTGTGCACATATTGATCAGGTGCAAGAAACGGTGGGCCGTCAGATGCTGCTGGAGAATCCCTCCAGCTATCTGGCGTTCGAAGAAAGCACATGGTCGGAACCCGATTTCCTGCACGAGATCGCCAAGCGTACAGGCTGTGGCTTGTTGCTGGATGTGAACAACGTCTTTGTCTCGGCCACCAATCTGGATTTCTCACCCCAAGGTTACATCGATGCATATCCGCTGGATCAGGTAGGCGAGATTCACCTGGGTGGTCATGATGAGGACGAAGACGATCACGGCCATCCCCTGCTGATCGACAGCCACGGCCGCGAGGTTGTGGACCCGGTTTGGGCGCTGCTGGACTATGTGCTGGAACGGTCAGGCCCCAAACCTGTGTTGGTTGAGTGGGATACAGATGTCCCCGATTGGCCGGTGCTGCGCGCCGAAGCGGAACGCGCACAATCCGCATTGGAACGGGTTCCTGCATGAGCGTTTCGCAAACCGAATTTCACGCGGCCTTGCTGGATGCGAAAGCACCAGTTCCCGAGGGTTTGAAGGACGCAGACGATCAACCAGCGGGTCGCCGGTTCAGCGTCTATCGTAACAATGTCGCGGTATCGCTGACCGAGGCGATGCATCAGGCATTTCCTGTTATCACCAAGCTGCTGGGCACTCAGAATATGGACGGGTTGTCCGGCATTTTTCTGCGCCAGCACCCTCCGACCTCGCCGTTGATGATGTTTTATGGTGAGGCGTTTCCCGACTTTCTGGCCAACATGCCACAACTGTCTCATCTGGCCTACCTGCCCGATGTGGCCCGGTTGGAACTGGCCCTGCGCCAGTCCTACCACGCCGCAGACAGCCGACCTGCGCCCGCGGATGCACTGGCTGTCTCACCCGAAGAGATCATGCGCGCCCGGTTGGTATTCGCGCCTTCGATGCAGGTCATCCGGTCGGATTGGCCTATTCATGCGATCTGGCGCTTCAACACTGAGGCTGACGCGCCCAAGCCCTCAACCGGGGCCGAGGATGTGCTGATCACCCGCCCTGAATACGATCCTACCCCTCACTTGCTGCCACCGGGCGGCGCGGATTGGATTGCCTACATACAATCAGGGGACACCATCGGCGAAGCATTCGAAAAAGCCGCCGCTGAAACTCTGGGCTTTGATCTTGGACCCACGCTGGCATTGCTGTTGCAAGGCGGTGCCATAACTTCTGTGACTATCGAAAGGCTGGAAACATGACTGCCCTGATCTCAATCCACAACAACGTTCTGGGCAAGGCGGACCATGCGTCCGGCTGGCTGACACCCACGCTTGCGCGGCTGGTCTTTATCGCCGTGCTGCTGGTCTACTATTGGAACTCGGCCATGCTGAAGATCGATGGGTCGATCTTTTCACCATCTAGCGGAGCATTTGGACAGATATTCCCCAAAGCGGCCGAGGCTGTTTTGTGGGACGTCACGCAGATGACCTTGTACCAGCGCCTCGTGGTTTTCCTTGGCACCGTGGCCGAGTTTGTACTACCCGCCCTATTGCTGGTTGGCTTGTTCACACGTCTGGCTGCACTGGGCATGATTGGCTTTGTCTGGGTTCAGACGCTGGTTGATGTGACCGGCCATGGCGTGAAACTGGGCAGCCTTTTCAACGCAGCCCCGGACATTCTGGACCAGCGAGTTTTGTGGACCTTCCTGTTCCTCGTGATCGTGCTCAACGGCGCGGGCCCTCTGTCGCTGGATCGCCTGTTGAAGCTGAAATGAGCTAGAAATGCGCCTTGGGTTCGTCTGGTTTTCCAGCGGCGAGCCCAAGCACCCCGGCAACGCCGGCAAACGCAATCGGGAACATGGTGAAGACACCAAACCCAAACGCATAATACATCCCCGCAGCTGAAACCAACAGCAAGATGCCTGCGATCAGAGCACGCGCATGGGCCATCGCACCCCCTGCGATCGCCAGCAATGGCGCAACGATCGAGGCCGTTTGGATCAAACCGGGGTTATCGACCTGCTCGGCAATGCCTTCAATATCGCCGAAATGCTTGATCGCCTCGACATACCCGTACCCAAAGAACCCAACAATCATCCCGATCAAACCGGCGATGACACCCAAAATCATTGCGGCGTTTCGCATAAACTATCCTCGCAGTTGCGTTAGATCAGATAAGCATCTGATCAGGTAACGCCAAGCGTTGACCGCGTTTCAGCTGTCCAACCCAACGTCAACGAA
Organism: Ruegeria sp. H3; assembly: GCF_056533095.1. Taxonomy (NCBI): domain Bacteria; kingdom Pseudomonadati; phylum Pseudomonadota; class Alphaproteobacteria; order Rhodobacterales; family Roseobacteraceae; genus Ruegeria; species Ruegeria sp. H3. The sequence goes on from NZ_JBQFOD010000023.1 coordinate 23,353, forward strand.
CCATCTTTTTCAATCAGTGGACGTTTCATCAGGGTCGGATGTTCTTTCAACAACTCCATTGCGGGGCGGGAACGCTGCACATCCTCCAAACCACGCCAGGTTGTCGAACGGGTATTGAGCAAAGCCTCGCCGAACGTGGCAAGAGCCTGCGACAACAGATTTTCCGGAACGCCATCTGCGCGCACATCCACAAACTCAGCATTAGGAAGAGATTTCAAGGCCTTGCGGCACGTGTCACAATTTTTTAGCCCATAAAGACGCATGTTTGTCCTGCTTCGGTATTTGTTTCAATTTTAGGCGAACCAACCGGTTTCCAGCGGTTATTCTTGATTTTTTACTTCACCGTGCAATGTTGAAAAAGGTGAAACATGCAAAATCAGCTGTCGTCAGCATTGGAAACAGCCTGCTTTTGCGGTTCTGCCAACCACCGCCCCACCTATTTGTGGGACAATGCGAAAGTAGAAGGAGACACGGGAGATGCCAACTGGCACCGTGAAATGGTTCAATACCACCAAAGGCTATGGGTTTATTGCCCCCGACGAAGGGGGCAAAGATGTGTTTGTGCATATCTCGGCCGTAGAACGGTCCGGACTGACCGGGCTCGCAGACAATCAGAAAGTCTCGTACGAGTTGCAGGACGGACGTGACGGCCGCCAGATGGCAGCTGATTTGAAACCGTTGTAACGACGCCCCCGCCCCGCGCAGGGTTTTCCAATTAAGGTTGGCGGCCAATTTCCGGCCGTCACCCGCCCCCTATCCGGCAAATGCCCTATCCTCGTGCTGGCTTATCCTCAGCATGCGAATACCAGTCCTGTCCCATCGCAACGATGCAGGATGTACCGGTGGCATAGGTCACAACCATGGTCCAGTCGCCGCGATCACTGCTCCAGACCTCCATAATCTGTTCAGGCCCGCGCATGCCCGTTGCTATACGGGCAGAGCGAAACTGAGCCTGCAACTTGTCATGCAATCTTTGTGTCGGTTCACACAGAACTTCGGCAATTGGGTTTTTGGCAATGGCCGGTCCGGCCAGCGCCGACACCAGACCAAGTACGGAAAAAAACGAAACATAGGTCATAGAACCAAAGTAACAGTTTCATGACGATCTGTATAGACAAATGCTATGCTTTTGAATCAGTTTTCCTTGATAATGGTCTCGAACTCACGCCATTCCCGTGCTGTCATGCCCGAGCTTTCCTGAGTGACGCTTTCGCCAGCCAGCATCCGGCGCAAACTGTCGACCATCTGAGCGGACAGGTTCACGGCACCCAGGCGGTAATCTTCGAAGGCCCGATAGGCGAAAGGCACCCAATCAGCCACGATCTTGCACATGGTATCGGCATAGACCCGGATCTCGTACTGGGCATGCGGATCGGCGCGCAGGCGCAAGAAATGGAACAGGTTGTGCAGATCCACCTTCCAGTACCACTGCGTATAAACATTGGCCGGCAGGTTCATCCGCGCCAATTCACGCGCCAGCCCTTGCTGGCCGTCCTGGCTGATCATCGCCTCATAATTGTCATAGCAGCGGGTGCTGTCAGCCTTGAGCATTTCCAGAACCCGCGCCGCCTCTTCCCCTTCCAGAGCTGATCCGCGGCCTTGATTGTTCACCTCGGATTGCGCCGCAACATGCTCGGGCGCGGGGATGTAAAACTCACGATCCAGAATAGAATAGCGCGCCGAGTATTCGTTCACATTGGCGGTCCGGTGGCGAATCCACTGGCGCGCGACAAAAACCGGAAGTTTAACGTGCAGCTTGACCTCGCACATCTCGAACGGGGTCGAATGCCAGTGCCGCATCAGATAGCGGATCAGCCCTTCGTCATTCTGAACCGACTTCGTGCCCTTGCCATAAGACACGCGTGCCGCCTGACAGATGGCCGCATCATCGCCCATATAGTCGATGACGCGGACAAAGCCATGGTCCAGCACCTGGTGCGCAGTATACAGGTGATCTTCCATCCCCGTTGCAACGACACGGCGTGTTTGATGCGACTGCGCGCGCTGCGCTTCGATCTCGGCCTGTTGGTCGGCAGACAGGGGCATGAAAACTTCCTTTCGATACTGAGTCGCCACCCACTATATATCGTCAGATCATCCGCTGGAACCGCAGGATATGGCCTGATGCTCGGTTTTTCGGAATTGTGTTCCCTGCCCCCTCGACACGTCCCGGCAGCGCGCTAAGCTGAGGGCGAACTCATTCCAATAGAAGGATTGCCGAGATGGGGCTGACATATCTTCACACCATGGTACGCGTGAAGGATCTTGAGAAATCCATGGCGTTCTATGAACTGCTTGGCCTGAAAGAAACCCGCCGGTACGAAAGCGAACAGGGCCGGTTCACCCTCATTTTCATGGCACCGCCGGGGCAAGAAGATCGACCGATTGAGCTGACTTACAATTGGGATGGTGACGACGCATTGCCAAGTGACAGCCGCCACTTTGGCCACCTGGCTTACGGCGTCGACGATATCTATGCGACCTGCCAGCACCTTCAGGACAATGGGGTGGCCATCAACCGTCCACCGCGTGACGGGCGCATGGCTTTTGTCCGCTCGCCCGACAATATCTCGGTTGAGTTGCTGCAAAACGGCGACGCGCTGGAACCAGCAGAGCCCTGGGCCAGCATGGAAAGTACCGGGCACTGGTGATCCGCTCCCTTGTAGCACTAGGTCTGGCCGTCCTGGCCAGCCCCGTTCAGGCAGAGCCCTGCCGTCTGGCGCTGGCATTGGCGCTGGATATCTCTGTTTCGGTGGACGAGGCAGAAGACGCTCTGCAACGGCAAGGCTTGGCGGCCGCCCTGCTCGCCCCCGAGGTTCATGACGCCTTCTTTTCGTCGCCAATGCCCGTCGCGCTTGCAGTCTATGAATGGAGCGGACGGTCCGTCCAACATATCATCATGGATTGGCGGATGATCAAAAACAGTGGCGATGTTCTGGCCGCCGCAACACAAATCAGCCAGTCCAAGCGGTCGGACACCCAATCCGCCACTGCGATGGGATACGCATTGGCCTTTGGCGCCGCCTTGTTGGAACGCGCCCCCCCTTGCCTATTCAAGACCATTGATCTGTCAGGGGACGGATCGAACAATGACGGCTATGGCCCACAAAACGCCTATCGGCACTTCCCGTTCAGTGATGTCGTGGTCAACGGACTGGTCATCAACGCAGCCGATTTCGAAGGCGAGCTGTTCCTGATCCCGTTCTTCGAAAACAATGTTTTGCACGGGCCGGGCGCGTTTCTGGAAGTAGCGCAGGGTTTCGAGGATTTTGAGCGCGCTATGCGCCGAAAGCTGGAACGCGAGCTCAGCGGTTTACAACTCGGAGGTCTTCCTTCGACTAACCCAGCACATGGTCTGACGCACCCGCCAGAAAACAAATCGTCGCGTATCAGTAGATATAGCGTATCTGGTCCGTCCAATACCGCTCAACCCGGCGCAGTGATCCAGTAATATCTTCGATCCCCTCTTGCGCCAGCACACCACGGTTTTGCAACCCGTCCGCATGGCGCGCAAAAAGCTCAGATACGATATCGCGGATTTCCCGGCCGCGTGGCGTTAGCCGCACCCGGACAGAGCGACGGTCGATTTCGCACCTCTGGTGGTGCATATACCCCATCTCAACCAGTTTCTTCAGATTGTAGCTGACATTGCTGCCCTGATAGTATCCACGGCTTTTCAACTCGCCCGCCGTCACTTCATGATCGCCGATATTGAACAATAGCAGCGCCTGAACGGCGTTGATTTCCAGCACGCCGACCCGCTCGAACTCATCTTTGATCACGTCCAAAAGCAGCCGGTGCAGCCGTTCGACAAGCGCCAACGCCTCAAGGTAGCTATTCATGAACCCTTTGGCGCCCGATGCCGAGACCTGCAATTCCATACTCATCCGACCCTCCGATTCCGTCGCGTTCTTTCCGCCACGATGAACCGAAATCCCGAAAAATCAGTTAAGCTGGAATTATCCTTACTTTTGAAAGGTCTGAGCGATGTCAGCGATCAAGTCGGACAACGCGTCGGGAGGAGAGACCTGCCCAGTCACCCATTGATACAAGTCCTGATCGTTTTCGTTCAGTAAGGCGTCATACTGATCCAGACCCGCCACATCCATCGCGTCCAGATTACGATCAGCATAGGCAGACAGGATCAGGTCCATCTCCTTGATGCCCCGCCGCATCGACCGCATCTTCATGCGTTTGATGCGAATATCGCGCGCCTCGGTCATTGGCCTGCTTCCAGCATCAGCCGCAGCTTTTTTTCCAGCCGCGCGGCGCGTTCCGAACAGGCGCGCATCTCGCCGCGAATTGCGCGCAGCTCGGCGACGGCTCCGGCAATATCCAGATTACTGCTATCTGCATCTACGGGCGCGTCCATGCCTTCGCCTTCGCCAGTCAGCAACCATTTGATAGATACATTCACCATGCCCGCCATCATCGAAAGCCGGTTCGCACGCGGTTCAGACAAGTCGTTTTCCCAATCGGCAATCGTCGATTTCTTGACACCCAGGCGACGGGCCAATTCTGCCTGGTTCATCCCTGCCGCCTCTCGCGCACCTGCCAGCCGATCCCCAAATGTCGCCGCGTCTGGTCCAAACCAATCGTATTCGTCGCTCATTCAGGTCTCCGCTTTCCGATTTCATATCGCTTGATCGTCGTTCGGGCGCACCCTATGACAGTCAGGCTGAACATACAAACCGAGGCCGCCATGAGTTTCCTGTCTGCGACATTGTCCCGCGTCAAACCTTCCCCAACGATTGCGATGACAGCCAAGGCGGCCGAACTGAAAGCCGCCGGGCGTGACATCATCGGCCTGAGCGCTGGTGAGCCGGATTTCGACACGCCGCAAAACATCAAGGATGCTGCCGTTGCGGCCATTGCAGCGGGGAAAACGAAATACACCGCGCCTGACGGCATCCCCGAGTTAAAACAGGCCGTTTGCGCCAAGATGAAGCGCGATCATGGGCTCGACTACACTCCCGCACAGGTTTCGGTAGGTACGGGTGGCAAACAGACGTTATACAACGCGCTGATGGCAACCCTGAATGAGGGGGATGAGGTCGTCATTCCTGCCCCATACTGGGTCAGCTATCCGGATATGGTTCTGCTGGCGGGCGGAACTCCGGTGATTGCAGAAACTTCGCTTCAGACGAATTTCAAGCTGACTGCCGATCAACTTGAGGCTGCGATTACACCCAAAACAAAATGGCTGATCTTCAACTCTCCGTCGAACCCGACTGGTGCGGGTTACAACCACGCGGAGCTGAAAGAGCTTACCGATGTTCTGTTGCGTCACCCCCATGTCTGGGTGATGACCGATGATATGTACGAACATCTGGCCTATGACGGGTTTGAATTCTGCACTCCTGCACAAGTCGAGCCCAAGCTTTATGACCGCACGCTTACCTGCAATGGCGTATCCAAGGCCTATGCCATGACAGGGTGGCGGATCGGCTATGCCGCCGGGCCTGAGGCCCTGATCGCGGCGATGCGCAAGGTACAGTCGCAATCCACCTCGAACCCCTGTTCGATCAGCCAATGGGCTGCGGTCGAAGCGTTGAACGGTACACAGGATTTCCTGGCCCCCAATAACGTGACCTTCAAACGCCGCCGTGATCTGGTTGTCGATATGCTTAACGCCATCGACGGCATCAGTTGCCCCACCCCGGAAGGTGCCTTTTATGTTTACCCGTCCATCGCGGGACTGATCGGCAAGACAACCCCTGCCGGGACGGTGATTGAAAACGACGAAGCCTTTGCAACAGCTCTGCTGGAAGACGCCGACGTCGCGGTGGTGTTTGGCGCGGCATTTGGCCTGTCACCCAATTTCCGGGTCAGCTACGCGACCTCAGATGAGGCCTTGAAAGAGGCCTGCACCCGCATTCAGCGCTTTTGCGCGGCTCTGACCTGAACGGAGACCTTCATGACGGCCGAACTGCCCGAATACTACTTTCGTGTCCGCGAGAATGGTGCGGCTGTGTTCAAGGTCGACACCGAAAACCGCCAGCGGCGGATCGAGATGGACCAGATTGCGGTGATCAACATCCGCAACGGCGAGGTCAAGCCACATGGTCAGCGTAGCCTGACAGATGCGGACAAGGCTGAGATCACACGATGGATGGAGGATCGCAAGGCCCTTCTGGCCCAGCGTGACATAGATGATATTCACCGGGCGGTTGATTATCTGAACGTGACAACTCAATGGGCACAATCCAAAGCCACCGACGAGCAATTGGACGACGTCACCGACCGGCTCTTGATGGCGATGCACGATCTGCGATCTGTGCTGGTTCGAAAAAAGGCGGATCGACTGGAAAAGGGCTAACAGTTACTCAGCCGGAACACCCACTTCACGCACGGATCGCATCCAGAACCGCGCCATCAGCAGTATGGCTGCACATGCGAGCCCCAGAACCAGGCCCATCCAAACGCCAATTCCATCCATGCCTCGGACAAAACCAAAGTAGTAGGAAGACGGCAGGCCAACGACCCAGTAGCTCAGCCCGGCCATGACCATAGGAATCTTGGCATCCTGCAAGCCACGCAGCAGGCCAAGCGCAATGACCTGAGCGCCATCGACCAGTTGAAACAGCGCTGCCATGGCGAGCAACCCAGTTCCGATGGCCAGGATCTGGCCACGCTGTGGGTCATCAGATTCCATAAACAGGGAAATCAAAGGCTCGGCACAGGTGAGGAACAGGATCACCGTCAAAACGGACATAACCAGTGACATGATGGTCACTGCGATGGCGCCTTTTTCAAGATGTGCACGATCTCGACGGCCCAAAGCATTTCCAGCCCGAATGGTCGCCGCGTTCGATAGACCCAAATGCACCATGAAAGTGGCCGATGCGAGGTTCAACGCAATCCCATGCGCCGCCAGAGGCACCTGACCTAGCCATCCCATCATGACCGCCGAAGTGGCGAACAGTGTGACCTCGGCCAGCGTTGTCAATCCGATCGGTACACCAAGGCGCAGAACGCTTCTAAACATCTCCCAATCCGGGCGCCAGAAACGCTGGAACAGGTTGTATTGCGGCAAAACGTAAACCGCATAGGCAACAACCGCGACCAGCGACACAATCTGAGTGACCACTGATGCAATGGCCGCGCCCATCACCCCAAGCTCTGGCGCGCCCCAGTTCCCGAAAATCAAGGCATAGTTGGTCACGCCATTCACAAGGGCAGCAACAACCGTGATCCACAGGACGATCTGGGTGCGTTCCAACGCCGCTAAATAGGATTTCAACACCATGACCAACAGCGCCGGGAATAGCCCCCATCCCGCCACGCGCAGGTATTGTGCAGCAGTTTCTGCCACTTGAGGCTCTTGCCTCAAAGCGATTAGGATCGGATAGGACCACCACAACAACGGCATAACAAGTGCCGCATAAAGCATCGATAGCCACAGCCCCATGCGTGTCGAGCGACGGATACTGGTTTCATCCTCTTCGGCTGCCGCAGTGGCAACCATTGGCATCACGGCCCAGCCAAACCCGGCCCCGAACAGGAACAGAACAAAGAAATAGCTGCTGGCCAACGTCACCGCCGCCAAAGCTTCGACCCCGTACCAGCCCAGCATGACAGTATCGGTCAAACCGATCGCAAATTGCGCCAGATGCCCGCCGATCAACGGCAAGCCCAGCACAGCGATGGCCTTGAAATGGGCCGGATATGTCATCACCTTGTTCATCCGACCAGCCATATGCGCGGCCCGAAGTCGGGGCAAGAGCGGATCAGATAAATATCGTCATGAGACTTATGCGCTGACGCATGGTTGTGGGCTTCACAACCTCAAAACTTAATTCTGTAAGGTCACGTGTTGGGATGCAGCGAGGCGCTCAGAATATGCTCGGACTGGTGAATCACGTGATGGGCCTGCCCGACGATTAGCGGGTCAGGCTCACCAACGATCGCTTCGTTTTTCTCGGGGTAGTCAAGCGACGCCAGAAAGTGGCGCATGCAATTCAATCGCGCGCGTTTCTTGTCGTTCGATTTGACAATGGTCCAGGGCGCATCGGCAGTATCGGTATAGAAGAACATCGCTTCTTTCGCCTCGGTATAGTCGTCCCATTTGTTCAAGCTGGCCTTGTCGATGGGTGACAGTTTCCACTGTTTCAACGGATCGGTTTCGCGGCTTTTGAACCGGCGTTGTTGTTCATCCTGCGTGACCGAGAACCAGTATTTGTAAAGCTGAATACCCGACCGGACCAGCATCCGCTCCAGATCCGGTGTCTGGCGCATGAATTCCAGATATTCATTCGGCGAGCAAAACCCCATCACACGCTCAACCCCGGCCCGGTTGTACCAGGACCGATCATAAAACACCATTTCCCCGACCGTCGGCAACTCCTGGACATAGCGTTGATAGTACCACTGACCTTTTTCTTCCCAGGTGGGTTTGTTCAAAGCCACAACGCGCGCCTGCCGCGGGTTCAAATGCTCCATGAACCGCTTGATCGTGCCGCCTTTGCCAGCCGCATCGCGCCCTTCGAATAGCAGCACGAACCGCTGCCCCGTCTCCTGCGCCCAATGCTGTACTTTCAGCAGTTCCGCCTGCAACAAAGCTTTCTGCGCCTCGTAGTCCTTACGCGCCAACTTGTGTGTGTAAGGATATCTGCCGCTTTCGAACGCCAGACGGATTTTATCGTGACAGGGCTGAGCAGCCTCCTGCTCAGGCTTTGGGACAATTTTAACAGAAGATTGCTTTCCTTCGCGTGCTGCTACGGCGTCCATGCAGTGTTTCCTTTCCCTCGTTGTTCCTGCACGGCTAGCAGAAAGTGTCGAATTGCGCTTTGATCGGCATCAAATAGATGTGAGGAAAACCCATCTTATCGCTGTTCAACAGTTGGGGTAGAAATGGACACGGAATTCGCGGACCTGAACGGCCACCCCTTCATATTGCGTCACTGGGGTGAAAGCGACAAACCACCATTGCTGATGTTGCATGGGTTTCCAGAATACGGGGGGGCATGGAGCGATCTGGCCCCGCACCTGACCCACCGCTTTCATTGCATCGCCCCAGATCAGCGCGGTTACGGGCAAAGCTGGTGCCCCGAAGGTGTTGGCAACTACACCTTGTCCCAGTTGGTGTCAGATATGGTGGCTTTGATCGAACAACTTGGCGGTCCTATATGTGTCATAGGCCACGATTGGGGCGCATCGGTTGCCTATGGGCTGGCAATGTTCCGCCCCGATCTGGTCAACCGGCTGATTATCGCAAACGGCGTCCACCCCGCGCCGTTCCAACGCGCCATGGCGGCAGGTGGCGCGCAATCCAAAGCCTCAGCCTATATCAACGATCTACGTGCGCCCGACGCAGCGCAGCGATTTTCCGCAAATCATTTCGCGCGCCTGGAACGTTTCTTTCGGTTCGGCATGGGGCTGGACTGGTTGTCTGATGCGCGGATGCAGGATTATCGCACAGAATGGGCGCGCCCCGGTCGGCTTGAGGCGATGCTGAACTGGTATCGCGCCTCACCTCTTGTAGTCGCTGACCCCGGAAAACCGCGCACTGACCTGCCCGAACTGCCCCTGGATCGCTTACAGGTTCAATGTCCACATCTGTTGCTTTGGGGGTCGCATGACAAAGCGTTGTTACCCGAATCCACGGCCGGGCTTGAGGCTTTTGCCCATGACCTGACCCGCATCGATATCCCCAGCACCGATCACTGGCTGCATCACCAACGGCCCAAGGTTGTCGCCCAAGCCATACTAGATTGGATCGCAGACTAAGCCCTTAGGTATGGCCCCAATCTTCGGGGTCATCCGAATTGTTTGGCGACAGCCCCAGAACATCACCTTGGGTCGAGCAGCCCAGCCCCAAAACCGTCCGGTTGGCGTAAGAGAAGTAAGCGCAAACCTGATTGATTTCTAGGATTTCACCATCCTCCCACCCGGCATCGCGCAGGGCAATCACATCCGCCTCGACCATGTCCCCCGGCGCTTCGGTCAGCTTTCTGGCATAGCGCATCGCAGCAATCTGAGCCGGGTCCAAAGGCGCATCTTCGGGACGCCGCGCCTCAATCGCTGCACGGAAGGCATCGCCGCGCGGCGTATCGCGCAACAGCCGCTGCAAACCGCTGAAATGATGTTCAACGCAATAACCACAGCGATTGAGAGAACTGACCCAAACGCCCAAAATCTCAAGAAACCACTTTGGAACCGTGTTTCCGGAATGATGCAACACGGTCTTGTATATCGCCATATGGCCTTCCATCGAATGCGGGCGCAGGGAATGCACCATCATGATGTTATCCACGTTGTTGTTCGGTCCGGTCACCCGGTCATAGAGTTTTCGCAGCCGCCCTGTGGCCTGCTCAAACGGTACGGTTTTGATCCAGCTCATATTCGTCCTGCCTAGTTGATCCCGCCTGCAGGTTACTCGTAAATCTCTGAGCTATCGAGAGAAACCGGAATTCGCTGCGCTGGGATTGAACATCATTATGCTTTTGCACCTATTTCGTGTATGGTGAATTTATACTTTCATTAAAGTTGTTTATCGCGAGTAAATCAGATGAAATTTGTCACGATACTCGAAATCAATGTCGACCCGCTGAGCTCGACCAACGTTACCGTCCTGAACGCGTTTCAAGTGGCAGTCATCGACAATGACGACACCTTGGAAGATCCCGATGCCGATGGTGGCCCTCAGCTGGATGTTTCAGGCGTCCCCGGCTTTATAGGCAACTCGACCAACTTTCAGACCTTCGAGACCTATAGTGGCACCGTCGGCGGTTCACCCGTCACGTTCACGCTGCTTCAGTTTTCGAATCCGCAATACATCATCGTCACCTCTGGTACGGCAAATGTTGGCGATACAATCGCAAACACCAACAACACCATCGTCACCGCTCCGCCCGTTGACTACGACACACTGCCCTCCTTTGTCTGCTTTACTGCCGGGTCTTTGATCCTGACCCCATCCGGCGAACGGCGCATTGAAACCCTCAGGCCCGGAGACCCCGTCATCGTCGCAGATGGTAGCAGCCGTCCTGTTCGCTGGATCGGTCGGCGGCATCTCTCCTCGGCTGAGTTGAGGCAATCCCCAAGATTCTGCCCAATCCGCATAGGTAAAGACAGTTTATCGCCGGGTTGCCCTGCGCGCGACCTGCTGGTTTCACCGCAGCATCGGATCGTCGTGTCCTCACACCAGATGCAACTGTATTTTGGAGATAGGGTGATGCTTGCGCCGGCCAAAGGGCTTGTTGACGGGCAATCTGTTACGCAGGATCCGCCAGATCAAGACGTCGAGTATATCCATATCCTGTTTGACCAACATGAGCTGGTTCAGGTCGAAGGCCTTTGGTCTGAAACCTTTTTCCCCGGGGACACCAGCCTGGACGCGATGGCGCGCGAAACCAAGCGAGAGCTCTTTGAACTGTTTCCCGAACTGATGTCTCGCGATGGGCCATTCGGAGAAACGGTCCTTCCGGTTTTGAAACCGCGGGAAGTGCAGATGTTGCACCCCACACTTCGTGCCCCTGCCGGAATTCCCGTCGCCTTCTAACGGTTTAACTTGCACGGTCCGCGAACGCGGCCCTGTTGCTGCAAAACGGTACGATGGGGCGATTGAGGCGCGCAAATTGCACACAACACCTCGTGGCCCTCTTCCCCCGAACCACATCCCCTGCCATAATGGGGGAAACTCAAGAACAAGAGCAGCACCCATGCCCGACGATCTGTTGACGCCCGAAGCAACCACCACCTATGACGCCTCCTCGATCGAGGTGCTGGAAGGGCTGGAACCTGTTCGCAAACGCCCCGGTATGTATATCGGCGGGACCGATGAGCGCGCGTTGCACCATATGGTGGCCGAAATCCTCGACAACTCGATGGATGAGGCGGTCGCAGGCCACGCGAACCGGATCGAGGTTGAACTGCACGCCGATTACGCCCTGACCGTGCGCGACAACGGGCGCGGCATTCCGATCGACCCGCACCCGAAGTTCCCCGACAAATCGGCGTTGGAGGTCATCCTGTGTACCCTGCATGCGGGCGGCAAGTTCTCGGGCAAGGCGTACCAGACCTCGGGCGGTCTGCACGGCGTGGGGGCTTCGGTGGTGAACGCGCTGTCGGATTCGATGGTCGTGCAGGTGGCGCGGGACAAGACGCTGTTTGAACAGCGCTTCTCTCGCGGCATCCCACTGGGCCCGGTTGAGAAGGTCGGCGCAGCGCCTAACCGGCGCGGCACCACCGTGACCTTCCATGCCGATGCCGACATCTTTGGCCACCACAAGTTCAAACCGGCGCGCCTGTTCAAATCCATCCGATCCAAGGCCTATCTGTTCTCGGGCGTGGAAATCCGCTGGAAATCTGCCATCGATGACGGGGAAACGCCCACCGAGGCCACGTTCCACTTCCCCGGCGGCCTGTCCGACTACCTCAAGGAGACGATGAACGGCTCGTCCACCTATGCGGAGCAGCCCTTTGCGGGCACCGTGGACTTTCAGGAAAAGTTCAACACGCCGGGCAAGGTCGAATGGGCGATCAACTGGACACCCTCGCGCGATGGGTTCATCCAGTCCTACTGTAACACCGTGCCAACGCCCGAGGGTGGAACACATGTTGCGGGGTTCTGGGCGGCGGTCCTCAAGGGGATCAAGGCTTACGGTGAGCTGATCAACAACAAGAAGGCAGGACAGATCACGCGCGACGATCTGATCACCGGCGGCTGCGCGCTGGTGTCCTGTTTTATCTCAGAACCAGAATTTGTGGGCCAGACCAAGGATCGCCTTGCCACGGTCGAGGCACAACGGCTGGTCGAGAATTCTGTCCGCGACCATTTCGATAACTGGTTGGCCGCGGACACGAAATCCGCCGGCGCGATCCTGGATTTCCTCATCCTGAGGGCTGAGGAACGCCTGCGCCGACGGGCCGAGAAGGAAACACAACGCAAGTCCGCCACTAAGAAACTTCGTCTCCCCGGCAAGTTGGTGGACTGTAGTAGTTCAACACGCGACGGAACGGAATTATTCATCGTCGAAGGCGATTCTGCGGGCGGATCTGCAAAAATGGGTCGGGACCGTAAAACGCAGGCCCTGCTGCCCCTGCGCGGCAAGATTCTCAACGTGCTGGGTGCGGCCAGTTCGAAACTGGGCACCAATGCCGAAATCAACGACCTGACCCAAGCGCTGGGTGTGGGACTTGGCACCAAGTTCAACGTCGACGACCTGCGCTATGACAAGATCATCATCATGACCGACGCGGACGTGGACGGCGCGCATATCGCCTCGCTGCTGATGACGTTCTTCTTTACCCAGATGCGGCCCATGATCGACGCGGGCCACCTATACCTGGCCTGCCCGCCCCTATATCGCCTGACCCAAGGCGCCAAGCGCGTCTATTGTCTGGACGAGGCTGAACGGGATGAGTGGCTGGAAAAAGGTCTGGGCGGCAAGGGCAAGATCGACGTGTCCCGCTTCAAGGGTCTGGGCGAGATGGACGCCAAGGACCTGAAAGAGACCACGATGGACCCATCGTCCCGGAAATTGATCCGGGTCACAATTGATGAGGACGAACCCGGCGAGACCGGCGATCTGGTAGAGCGCCTGATGGGAAAGAAGCCCGAACTGCGGTTCCAGTATATTCAGGAGAATGCGCGGTTTGTGGAGGAGTTGGATGTTTGAATATCTTTTCTCTCTCTACTCAAGTAACAGCGACTACATCAACGGCGTAGCAAGTACCATCTCAATCATTGGGGCATTTTTTTGGCTCAGAAGTCGCAGAGAGAGAACTAAGAAAAAACTGTTCTTTCAGTGGGTACGAAAAGAGAGGGTCGCAGCGGATCTGCCCGAAGGCTTCTCTGTCTCAGTTTCAAAAGGCGATTTGAAAGGTAATAGCTTGGTAACCGACGTAATAACGTTGGTGAACAATACTGACGTAAGCTTGACAGACGAAGATTTTGCTAAACCCATAGAGATTTACAAAAAGAACACAAACATGGTGTTCTCAAATCACGTTGTCGATAGCAACAACGGTTCCCATGCGGCACTGCTAGAACGAGATGACGCAATTTCGTTGTCCGATGTCTACATCCCTCGTGGAGCTTCTCTCACGATCTATTTGGCGCACGATAGCGCGTTCCAAAAAGAACTGCGTGGAGACTTAAAAAACTTACCCAATTTGGAAGCTAAGACATTTGTCCGGCCATCGGATACTTGGCAACTAGGATTGCTTGGTATTTCCCTACTATTCGTGGGCATGATCTTTTCTGTTCAATATGTTTCTTCAATAATCAACTCAGAATCTGATGGCTCTGGAGGTCGTTCACTAATCGAGTTTATCCCATTTCTTGTTGTCGTTGGGCTGACACCAATAGTAGTGACATATCTTCCACAAAAACTAGATCCTTATCTACGTAGGCTTTTCGGAATTCCAAAAGAAGAGTACATACACGCTGGTGAAAATGTCACCATCGAATGTGAAGCCAAACTCAGATCTCAGGAGCGTGTTCAAATAAATACGCTCACGCCATTCTTAAACGAATAGCAAGCATGTGATGGGTGCGGAACGCACCCGCCCATGGGGGTGGGTCGGGCGCGCGCTTGATGCTTCGCATCAAGCATTGGGTCGATAGCGTCGCACGTCTCCACACCCCGCACGCCGGGCTTCAGCCCGGCACACCCCTCACACCGCCAACCCGATCAGGGCCACTCCGCCCGCCATCAGGACCGCAGCCCCCAGGCACACCCCTCACACCGTCAACCCGATCAGGGCCACTCCGCCCGCCATCAGGACCGCAGCCCCCAG
>NZ_JBQFOD010000024.1:0-34157 GCF_056533095.1 Ruegeria sp. H3
ATATGACAGATGCCCAAAGGTATTCCTTTCGGCCATCGCTCTAGCAGCTACCGTACTGTTCTGGCTGTAAATCAATGAGTCTGGAGCCTAGACAGCGGAACGACGTGATCGCGCCTCATCTTCATAGGCTCAGCCGGAATCGTCCATTTTTTCCCTTCTAGATTAAAATCTTGCTGCTTGGCCCCGCGTACCTCTCCCGGCCGCGTCATGGTCAAGATTTGAAACAGGATTGCATCTTTGATCACCCCTGCGCCCGAATATTCATCCAGATCGCGAAGAAACTGCCCGAACTGTTTTTCATCGGTAATAGCCGCTCGATTGGTAATCTTCACGGGTAGCAAGGACCCTTTAGTGACCTGCTTAGGATCGTTGTCGGCGCGAAGTGTCACGACTGCATGCCGAAAAACCCCAGAGATAGTACCGCGTAGCTTCTTGGCTGTTTCTCGGCGTCCGCTTTGTTCAATCCGCTTTAGAATGTGGAGTACCTCAGCCGCTGCAATTTCTCGGATTGGCCGGTGGTGAAGTTCCGCTGCCAGCGTATGTACATGCCAGAGCTTCTTCCGCATCGTTGCATCTGCTAGCTCGCGGTCATACGCCATTTGCAGGTATTCCTCCGCTACCAGCAAAAAAGTGTTCCGGGCTTGTGTCTCAGCTTCGATCCTATCGAGCCGCTTCTGTACCGACGGGTCTCCGCCATTGTTTAGGGTTTTCTTGGCCGCATCTCGCATTTTTCGTGCCTCGGCCAATGAAACGTCTGGATATTGGCCGTGCGATAACAGGCGCTCTTTCCCCAGATGGCGATACTTCTGTTGCCATAACTTCGAGCCGTTCGGCTTCACCAAAACAAACAGGCCGCCAGCATCGGCCAACTTGTATGGCTTTGGTTTTGGTTGTGCTTTTCGAATCTTCAGGTCGGAAAGAGGCATTGGGGGTATCAACCTCGGACTGTGGGGGTGATACCCACAAAAATACCCCCACGTGCTGTGCTTTCTGGGGGTATCGAGTGTTCTGGTATGCTCAGAATGATACCCGAATTTAGGCCAAAACCTCAATGAAATTGAGCATTTATGAGCATCTATGTTCGAGAGAAATGGTGCCCAGGAGAGGACTCGAACCTCCACGTCCATACGGACACTAGCACCTGAAGCTAGCGCGTCTACCAATTCCGCCACCTGGGCAGGTGTCGTGAAGGGGCGTTTAAGCCCAGCGACGGGGGGCGTCAACCGGATTCGGGAAGAATCCTGAAAGTTTTTTGAACCCGCTGATCCGGACCTAGATGGGACAAAAGACAATGGGTATTGCGTGGCGATTTAGCGCCTTGTTCCGGGGCTGAGTGAGCGTTAGGTCTAAGGCGTACACTTCGAACAGGAGGCCTCTCATGTCCAAACTGATCACGATCTATGGCGGGTCAGGTTTTGTCGGTCGCTACATCGCGCGGCGCATGGCGGGTGAGGGTTGGCGTGTCCGTGTAGCGGTACGGCGCCCGAATGAGGCGATGTTCGTCAAACCCTATGGCGTTGTTGGTCAGGTCGAGCCGGTCTTGTGCAACATTCGCGATGACGCATCCGTTGCGCAAGCGATGCAGGGCGCGGATGCGGTCGTGAACTGTGTGGGCGTTCTGAACGAATTGGGCAAGAACGAATTTCCTGCGGTTCAGGCCGAAGGCGCCGAACGGATCGCGCGATTGGCTGCCGCGCAGGGTATTTCCCGTATGGTGCATCTGTCCTCGATCGGAGCGGATGCGGATGCCCAAAGCGAATATTCCCGCACCAAAGCGCTAGGTGAAGCTGGCGTGCTTCAGCATATGCCCGGTGCTGTGATCCTGCGGCCGTCGATCATCTTTGGTACCGAAGATCAGTTCTTTAATCGCTTTGCCAGTATGGCGCGCATGGGTCCGTTCCTGCCACTGGTCGGCGCGGAAACGCAGTTTCAACCGGTCTATGTGGATGATGTGGCGCAGGCTGCGGTCAAGGGCATTTTGGGGCAAGCAGCGGCTGGTGTCTATGAGCTTGGCGGGCCCGAGGTGAAAACCTTCCGCGCGTTGATGCAGCAGATGCTTGAGGTGATCCACCGTCGCCGGATCATTCTGGGTGTGCCCTTCTTTGTGGCGAAGATCATGGCCGGTGTACTGGACATTGTGAAATTTGTCAGCTTTCAGCTGTTCCCCAACAATATCCTGACCCGCGACCAGCTCAAAAGCTTGCGTCACGACAATGTGGTTTCGGTTGGGGCTATGTCCTTCGAGGAGCTGGGTATCGAGCCAACGACACTGGCGTCGGTACTGCCGGAGTATCTGTGGAAGTTCCGTCCCTCGGGCCAGTATGATGACATTCAGAATTCAGCCAACAATCTGCGAACCTGATCAGCTGTAGGCGACTGCCAACAGGATAATGCCCAGAACCACGCGATAGATCACGTAAGGTGTGAAGCTGACGCTGCGCAACAGGCGCATCATCAGGCTTAGGGCCAGTAGAGCTGAGACAAAGGCGAAGGCCGCAGCGATTGCTCCGTCTTTTGCAAGCTGTGCATTCGCCTGCTGGATAACATCTACAGATAGCAAAACCCCCGAGGCGATGATGGTCGGGATCGACATCAGCATGGCGATCCGGGCGCCGTCCTCTCGGGTGTATCCAAGTTGGCGTGCGCCGGTGATCGTGATGCCCGAACGCGAAGTGCCGGGGATCAGGGCGACGGCCTGCCACAGGCCCATGACAATTGCATCACGCAGACCCCAATCCTGTGCGGTTTTGGTTTGCGGTCCCTTTTGATCCATCCAATAGAGCAACAGGCCAAACACAAGCATCGTCCAGCCTATTACCGCGATTGAACGCAATGCCTCGGTCAGACCTGTCAGATAGAGGATCAGCCCAGCAATCACAGTTGGGATCGTTGCGATGATAAGCCCAAGTGCCAGCCGTGATTGCGGGGTATCCGTACGACCCAAAAGGGCACGCGGTAAGCCGCGGATGGCGTCTTTCACGTCGCTCCAGAAATACAACACGACCGCGCCCAGCGTGCCCACATGAACAGCGACATCAATGGTTTGGCCTTGATCCTGCATCCCTGTCAGGTTTGGCAGCAGGATCAAGTGACCTGATGAAGATATTGGCAGAAACTCTGTAAGTCCCTGAATGACCGCCACCAGAATCAAGTGAAAGAGACTCATTTAACCTGCCGTACCGCTATCGTTTTGTGTTCAAGTTCATGGGTATTCCGGCACCCGTAAAAAGGAAAGCAGGTTGATAGGTCCGAAGCGGAACTAAAATTGGCGCGAAAATTCGCCAGAATCTCTTCTTGTGGACATTTTTTCCAAATTAGGTCAGTATATTTGACTTTTCATCTGAATTCGCATCTCGTAAAGAATGCCGACCAAGCCAATTCATGGAGTCTGACCCGTGGCCAAGCAACCGATGCTGAAATTTGTGCAGATCGACCGTGCCATGCCCGAAAAGCGTGCCGCCGATGACCGTAGAGAAGATTTTGACGAAATCTATGCGGAATTCGCTGCAGAAAAAGCGGCAGAGCAGGCCAGCAGGTGCAGCCAGTGTGGTGTACCTTATTGCCAGTCACATTGCCCATTGCACAACAATATTCCTGATTGGCTGAACCTGACAGCAACCGGTCGCCTGGAAGAGGCTTACCAAACCAGTCAGGCCACCAATACCTTCCCCGAGATTTGCGGTCGTATTTGCCCGCAGGACCGCTTGTGTGAAGGCAATTGTGTGATCGAACAGTCGGGACACGGCACCGTCACCATCGGCACGATCGAGAAATACATTACTGATACCGCCTGGGACAAAGGCTGGGTACAGCCCGTTGTTCCAGCTTCTGAGCGCGGTGAAAGCGTTGGCATTATCGGCGGCGGCCCGGGCGGGTTGGCTGCGGCGGATATGCTGCGGCGCGCGGGTGTTCAGGTTACAGTCTATGACCGCTATGACCGTGCGGGCGGATTGATGATGTACGGAATTCCAGGCTTTAAATTAGAAAAAGACGTCGTACAGCGCCGCAACGACCTGTTGGCAGATGGCGGGGTCAAATTTGTTCTGAACTGCGATGTGGACGCAGCTAAGTTTGATGAAATTCGGGCGCAGCACGACGCGGTCATCATTGCTACAGGTGTATACAAATCGCGCGATCTGTCGATGCCGGGAAGCGGGCTGAATGGGATCGAAAAGGCGATCGATTTCCTGACTGCTTCGAACCGTAAAAGCTTTGGCGACGACGTCGAAGATTTCGACAATGGCCGCTTGAACGCTGCGGGCAAGAAGGTCGTTGTGATCGGCGGCGGCGACACCGCGATGGATTGCGTGCGCACCTCGATCCGACAAGGAGCGATTTCGGTCAAATGCCTGTATCGGCGCGACCGCGCGAATATGCCCGGCTCGCAGCGCGAAACACAAAACGCCGAGGAAGAAGGCGTTGTGTTCGAATGGCTGAGTGCGCCAAAGGGCTTCACCGGCGATGACAATGTCACTGGTGTGATGGTGCAGAAAATGCGCTTGGGTCAGCCTGACGCATCTGGCCGCCAAGCGCCCGAGGTGATCGAAGGCGCGGACTATGTTGAAGACGCCGATCTCGTGATCAAGGCGCTGGGTTTTGAGCCCGAGGACCTGCCGACCCTGTTTGGCCAGCCCGATCTGCCCGTGACCCGCTGGGGCACCGTCAAGGCGGCTTTCCAGACGGGTGAGACCGAAATGGACGGTGTCTATGCCATCGGAGATATCGTGCGTGGCGCCTCTCTGGTCGTTTGGGCGATCCGCGATGGGCGCGATTGTGCCGACGCGATCATCGAACGGTTCAACGCCAAAGCTGCAATTGCGGCCGAGTGATCAACGCCCCGCGACAGGAGAGTTCAGATGCCTGAATTGAAAGGCCAATGTATGTGCGGTGCGGTCACGATCAGCGCCACCCCAGCAAAAGATTCGCTTGGCGCCTGCCATTGTGACCAGTGTCGCCGGTGGACCAGTTCAATGTTGGTGACGTTTCCAGCTGAACCCGGATATGCCGCTTTGGGTCCGGTCAAGACGTTCACATCGTCCGATTGGGCCGAACGGGCGTTCTGCGCCGACTGCGGATCGGCGCTCTGGTACCGGATCACGCTGCCGGGCGAGATGCACGGACAAACGCAAATGGCGGCGGGCCTGTTCCCAGACACGGGCAACGCGCTGCAACTGGAACTTTATATCGACAAAAAGCCCGACGGGTACGCATTCGCAGGTGAACGCCGGCAGATGACCAAAGCAGAGGTCGAAGCCATGTACGCCTTGCCGGAAGAAGGAGACAGCCAGTGACCAAATATGATGCCGATTGGGTGCGGGCCGAAGAAGCCAAACGTCAATGGATGGCCGAAAACGGTCTCTATTCCGAGGAAGAAGAGCATTCCTCCTGCGGTGTGGGCCTGGTTGTGTCCGTCGATGGCAAGCCATCACGCAAGGTGGTGGATGCCGGGATCGACGCGCTTAAGGCAATCTGGCACCGCGGTGCCGTGGACGCCGATGGTAAGACCGGCGATGGCGCGGGTATCCACGTGCAAATCCCTGTTCCATTCTTCTACGACCAGATCCGTCGCACCGGCCATGAACCCAACCTAGATGAGTTGATTGCCGTTGGTCAGGTCTTTCTGCCTCGCACCGATTTTGGTGCGCAGGAACAATGCCGGACCATAGTGGAAACCGAAGTTCTGCGTATGGGTTACTACATCTATGGCTGGCGCCATGTGCCGGTCGATGTGACCTGCCTGGGTGAAAAGGCCAACGCGACCCGGCCCGAGATCGAACAGATTCTGATCTCTAACTCGAAAGGCGTCGATGAAGAAACGTTCGAGCGCGAGCTGTATGTGATCCGTCGCCGGATCGAAAAAGCGGCTGCGGCTGCGGGGATTTCCGGCCTTTATCTGGCGTCGCTGTCCTGCCGGTCGATCATCTACAAGGGCATGATGCTGGCCGAACAGGTGGCCGTGTTCTACCCCGACCTGATGGACGAACGCTTTGAATCGGCCTTTGCGATCTATCACCAGCGCTATTCGACTAACACCTTCCCACAATGGTGGCTGGCGCAGCCGTTCCGCATGTTGGCTCACAACGGTGAGATCAACACGCTGAAGGGCAACATCAACTGGATGAAAAGCCATGAAATCCGGATGGCCAGCGGAACCTTTGGTGACTATGCCGAGGACATAAAACCGATCATCGCAGGCGGATCGTCAGATTCGGCCGCGTTAGACTCGGTTTTTGAGGTTCTGGTGCGCGCTGGCCGCTCGGCGCCCATGGCAAAAACCATGCTGGTGCCGGAAAGCTGGTCCAAGCAGGCGGTGGAATTGCCGCAGGCCTGGCGCGACATGTATTCCTATTGCAACTCGGTGATGGAGCCGTGGGATGGCCCTGCTGCTCTGGCTATGACCGATGGTCGTTGGGTTTGTGCCGGCCTGGACCGGAATGGTCTGCGCCCGATGCGTTATGTCGTGACCGGTGATGGCTTGGTCATCGCGGGGTCCGAGGCCGGGATGGTGCCGATTGACGAGGCCAGCGTGACCGAAAAAGGCGCCCTGGGGCCGGGTCAGATGCTGGCTGTCGATATGAAAAAGGGCAAGCTGTTCCGCGACAAGCAGATCAAAGACAAACTGGCGCGTGCGCTGCCCTTTGGCGAATGGGTCGGCAAGATTAATGATGTTGATGAATCGCTTGCCGGAGTGACCGAGTCGCCGATCTTTTCGGGCGAAGAACTGCGCAAGCGCCAGATCGCAGCGGGCTATTCTGTGGAAGAGTTGGAGCAAATTCTTGCCCCGATGGCCGAGGATGGCAAAGAGTCTTTGGCCTCAATGGGGGATGACACGCCCTCAGCGGTTCTGTCCAAGCAATATCGCCCGCTGAGTCATTTCTTCCGTCAGAACTTTAGCCAGGTGACCAACCCGCCCATCGACAGTTTGCGTGAATACCGCGTGATGTCATTGAAAACACGGTTCGGGAACCTGAAGAACGTGTTGGACGAAGACAGCAGCCAGACCGAGATCATTGTGCTGGAAAGCCCCTTTGTCGGTAACGCGCAGTGGGACAAGCTGGTTGAAAACTTCAACTCTCCTCTGGCTGAAATCGACTGTAGCTTTGAACCCGGGCGTGGTGCTCTGAATGCCGCTTTGGCTCGTATTAGGGCCGAAGCAGAAGAGGCCGTGCGTTCCGGTGCGGGGCATCTGGTATTGACTGATCTGAACTCGGGTCAGGGTCGTGTTGCTATGCCGATGATCCTGGCGACCAGCGCGGTGCATTCGCATCTGACGCGGCAGGGGCTGCGGACGTTCTGTTCGCTGAACGTGCGGTCCGCCGAATGCGTCGATCCGCATTACTTTGCGGTTCTGATCGGCTGTGGTGCGACCGTGGTGAACGCCTATCTGGCCGAGGATTCGCTGGCCGACCGTATTGATCGTGGCCTGCTGGATGGCTCGCTGACCGAAAACGTGGCGCGCTACCGTGAAGCCATTGACCAAGGTCTGCTCAAGATCATGGCCAAGATGGGGATTTCTGTAATTTCTTCGTATCGCGGCGGTCTGAACTTTGAAGCCGTGGGCCTCAGCCGCGCCATGGTGGCCGAGTATTTCCCTGGCATGACCAGCCGGATCTCGGGTATCGGCGTCACCGGTATTCAGACCAAGGCCGAGGAAATCCATGCCAAAGGCTGGGACAGCGGTCTGGACGTGCTGCCCATCGGTGGTTTCTACAAGGCGCGCAAGTCGGGTGAGACCCACGCATGGGAAGCGACCTCGATGCATATGATGCAAATGGCCTGTAACAGAGCCTCATATGAACTGTGGAAGCAGTACTCGGCCAAGATGCAATCGAATCCGCCGATCCATCTGCGCGATCTGATGGATTTCAAACCGCTGGGCAAACCGGTGCCGATTGAAGAGGTTGAATCGATCACCTCGATCCGCAAACGGTTCGTTACCCCGGGCATGAGCTTGGGTGCGCTGTCGCCCGAGGCGCATAAGACACTGAATGTGGCGATGAACCGGATCGGTGCGAAATCCGACAGTGGTGAAGGTGGCGAAGATCCGGCACATTTCGTGCCGGAACCCAATGGTGACAACCCGTCGGCAAAGATCAAACAGGTGGCCTCGGGCCGGTTTGGTGTGACGGCAGAATACCTGAACCAGTGTGAAGAGCTTGAAATCAAGGTCGCTCAGGGTGCGAAACCCGGCGAAGGTGGTCAGCTGCCGGGCATGAAGGTCACCGACCTGATTGCGCGTCTGCGGCATTCGACCAAGGGGGTGACACTGATTTCGCCGCCGCCGCACCACGATATCTATTCGATCGAGGATCTGGCGCAGCTGATCTATGATCTCAAGCAGATCAACCCGCGCTGCAAGGTGACGGTGAAACTGGTGGCGTCCTCGGGCGTGGGCACGATTGCGGCCGGTGTGGCCAAAGCCAAGGCGGATATCATCCTGATTTCGGGTCACAATGGCGGTACAGGCGCCTCGCCGGCGACGTCGATCAAATATGCCGGTCTTCCGTGGGAGATGGGCCTGACCGAAGCGCATCAGGTTTTGGCGATGAACAACCTGCGCGACCGGGTGACCCTGCGGACCGATGGTGGCCTGCGGACCGGTCGCGACATCGTCATGGCCGCGATGATGGGGGCCGAGGAATATGGCATCGGCACCGCTGCCCTGATCGCAATGGGCTGTATCATGGTGCGTCAGTGCCAGTCGAACACCTGCCCGGTCGGCGTGTGTACCCAAGACGAAAGCCTACGCGCCAAATTCACCGGCAATGCGGATAAGGTCGTCAACCTGATCACCTTCTATGCGCAAGAAGTGCGGGAGTTGCTGGCCAGCCTCGGCGCACGTTCGATTGATGAGATCATCGGACGGGCCGATCTGCTGGCTCAGGTCAGCCGGGGCTCGGCTCATCTGGACGATCTGGACCTGAACCCGCTGCTGATCACCGTCGATGGCGCGCATGACATCGTCTACAACCGCGACAAGGACCGCAACGCGGTGCCCGATACGCTGGACGCTGAAATCGTCCGCGACGCGGCGCGGTTCCTCAAAGACGGTGAAAAGATGCAGCTATCTTACGCGATCCAGAACACGCACCGGACCGTGGGGACGCGCGTCTCCAGCCATATCGTTCAGAACTTCGGTATGCGGAATACGTTCCAGGACGACCATCTGCATGTGAAACTGCAGGGCTCGGCGGGTCAATCGCTGGGCGCGTTTGCGGCGCCCGGTCTGAAACTGGAAGTGTCGGGTGACGCCAATGACTACGTGGGCAAGGGTCTCTCTGGTGGCATGATCGTCGTGCGCCCGCCGCAGGTCAGCCCGTTGAAGGCAGATGACAACACAATCATCGGCAACACCGTCCTATACGGTGCCACCGATGGCCATCTGTTCGCCGCAGGCCGTGCGGGTGAGCGGTTTGCCGTGCGTAACTCGGGTGCCAAAGTGGTGATTGAGGGCTGCGGTTCGAACGGGTGCGAATACATGACGGGCGGAGTGGCCGTCATTCTGGGTGATATCGGTGCCAACTTTGGTGCGGGCATGACCGGGGGTATGGCCTATCTGTATGATCCAGAGGGCAAGGCCGAATTGCTTATGAACATGGAAACGCTGGTGACTTGCCCGGTGACCGTCGACCATTGGGAAGATCAGTTGAAAGCGCTGATCGAACGTCACGCTAGGGAAACCTCAAGCCGTAAGGCCGCGGATATCTTACAACACTGGGATGTCGAGAAGGCTCATTTCCTTCAGGTCTGCCCCAAAGAGATGCTGAACAAGCTCATTCATCCGCTGAGCGTTGAGGCAACCGCAGTCCCGGCCGAATAGTTCTGTGGCCCTTTTTGGGTTAAGGACCCCGCGTGCGCTTTGACGCAAGCGGGGTTCTTCTCAATCAGGGCTTTTCGCCACAATTTTGCCACATCCGCATAAACCAAATATAAATTTTGCCATAGTTTGATCTGGAATTTCTGCCATATTGCGTTTCAACACACGTGAGTACACCGGAGGCATCAAATGCCAACGACATATCTTGATCAGTTCTATTCGTTTGACCCTGCGAATCCGCCCCCAGGTGGCACGGCGGTTGTTGTTGACAAGTTCAACCTGACCGATGTGGATGATGACGGCGAAATCGACGCGCCTAGCGGGGATACCGTAAACGGACAGGACGTTACAGATTCGTGGCCGGGCGATACCGTAACGATCAATGTAACTGGTGTGGGCAATGTCACCTATACCGGCACGACCTTTTATCTTGCCGATGGAACACGGGTCTTTACACCAACGGACGGTCAGGTGCTGCAACCTGGTACGTTTGTGTCGTCGACATTTGTAAACACGCAGGGTCCGTTGCAAGTTGGCGATCTGGGCCCACCCTGTTTTACGCCCGGAACCATGATCGCAACACCAGAAGGCGAACGCCCGGTGGAAAGCCTGACGGCAGGCGATCTGGTGATGACAGTGGATCATGGTCCACAGCCATTGATCTGGGTTGGTGAAACCAAGGTCGAGGCGCAGGGTAAATTTGCCCCAATACAGTTCGCGGCGGGTGTGCTGGGATTGGAACGGCCCTTGCTGGTTTCTCCGCAGCACCGGATGCTGATCGACGATTGGCGGGCGGGTTACATGTTTGGCTATAGCGAAGCGCTGGTGGCCGCGCATACCTTGGTCAATGGCGATACGGTCACGCGCGTCGAAGGTGGCGAAGTTGTCTATTTCCATCTGCTGTTCAAGCAGCATGAAATTGTCATTGCCAACGGGGCCAAAAGCGAAAGCTACTACCCCGGCCATGCGCTGACGGCGTCGGAACGCGACACCCAGGCCGAAATCCTGCGGTTGTTCCCCGAATTGAAAGCGCGCGATGCAAAGCTGCCTGATACCGCCCGGCCTGTGGTTCCACCCCGCGAGGCGCGAGCAATCGCAATATAGGCCGTTCCAAAGCAGCGGCGCGCGTCGTATAGCTGTGATATGGCAAAGAAAGCAGCCCGCAAATCGAGCGGTAAAAAGAGCAAGGCACGCAAAAAGACAATGCCATTGGGTCAGAAACTGCGCCGTTGGGTAACGCGCGCGGTTCTGGGTATTATGTGTTTCTTTTTAGCGCTGGTGTTGCTCTACTCTGTGGTGAATCCACCGATCACCCATACGATCTGGTCCGAATGGCGGCGGCTGGGCAAAGTCGAGCGGGATTGGGTTCCGATCGAAGAAATCAACCCAATCATGGCGCGTTCGGTCGTTGCGGCCGAGGATGCGAATTTCTGCCTGCATTGGGGGTTTGATGTCGCGGCCATCCGTGATGCATTGGAGGATGGCGGCAACCGTGGCGCCTCGACCATTACGCAGCAGGTCGTAAAAAATGTGTTTCTTTGGCAGGGCCGCAGTTGGGTGCGCAAGGCGATGGAGACCTCGCTTACGCCGGTGGTCGAGATTTTCTGGAGCAAACAGCGCATTCTCGAAGTCTATCTGAACGTCGCTGAAACCGGCACAGGCGTGTTTGGAGTTGAGGCTGCGGCACAGCGCAATTTCGGTGTCAGCGCGGCGAACATGACGCCGACACACGCAGCGCGGATCGCGGCGATCTTGCCATCACCGCGCAAACGGTCGGTCACGGATCCATCGGTGTTTACCCGCAGGCGGGCTGCGGCCATCCTGCAGGGGGCGGCTACCATCCGCGCAGATGGTCGCGCGGATTGTTTCGAGGATTGAAACTCATCGCCTCTCGGGGCTAAAGCTGAGAAGTACTCACTGGTTCGATTGGAAGCCCATGGCGCGTCTGTTTCACGTTCCCCTGTCCCCGTATTGCCGCAAGGTTCGGCTGTCTCTGGCGGAAAAGAAGATCGAGGTCGAGCTGGTTGAGGAGAAGTACTGGGAACAGGACCCCGATTTCCTGCGCCGCAACCCGGCGGGCAAAGTGCCTGTCTTGCGGTTGGATGGGCAAATCATGTCGGAAAGTGCGGCAATCTGTGAATACATCGAAGAGACGCGACCCGAACCGCCTCTGATGCCGAAAACGCCCGAGGCGCGATTTGAAGTGCGCCGCTTGGTCGGGTGGTTCGATGACAAGTTTCATCATGAGGTGACATCGAAGCTGTTGTATGAGCGGGTCAACAAGAAGATGACCGGACAGGGCTATCCGGACAGCAAGAACGTCAAAGAAGGTGCGCGGGCAATCAAGTATCACTTGGATTACATGGCGTGGTTGCTGGATCATCGTCGCTGGTTGGCCGGGGATCAGATGACTCTGGCTGATTTCGCGGCTGCGGCGCATTTATCGGCGCTGGACTATATCTCGGACGTGGATTGGAATCGCAGTGCTGCGGTGAAGGATTGGTATGCCAAAATCAAGTCGCGCCCTGCGTTCCGGTCAATCTTGGCCGATCAGGTGCCAGGGTTCCGGCCTCCGCCCCATTACGCGGATCTGGATTTCTGATAGGGTGTTAAGGGGCTGTCTGCCCCCTCTTGTCCCTACAGGCCAATTCACCCCCGAGGATATTTTTAGCCAGATGAAGAATGGATCGGGTTTAAAGGACAAACTGGTAGCGCAGGCTTTGGCCGAGGGGTTTGTATCCTGTCGGGTGTGTCGGCCGTGGGATGTGCCCCAAGTGCCTGCGCGGTTGGAGGCCTTTCTTGAGGCTGGGTATCACGGGCAGATGGGCTGGATGGCCGAGCGGACCCATTGGCGTGGCGACCCGG
This sequence comes from Ruegeria sp. H3, assembly GCF_056533095.1. NCBI lineage: Bacteria > Pseudomonadati > Pseudomonadota > Alphaproteobacteria > Rhodobacterales > Roseobacteraceae > Ruegeria > Ruegeria sp. H3. Next base: position 12,683 of record NZ_JBQFOD010000024.1, read on the forward strand.
CGGCGCTGTGGCCCGACGCGCGATCTGTGATCATGTTGGCCGAAAGCTACACGCCCGAGCATGACCCGACCGAGGTGTTGGCGCATCCCGTGCGTGGGGCGATTTCGGTTTATGCGCAGCACAAGGACTACCATGACCTGGTCAAAAAGCGCCTGAAGCGATTGGCGCGCTGGCTGATTGCTGAGTCCGGCGGCGAGGTGAAGGTGTTCGTCGATACGGCTCCGGTGCCCGAGAAGGCCTTGGGGCATGCTGCCGGGCTGGGTTGGCAAGGCAAACATACCAATCTGGTGAGCCGGGATTGGGGAAATTGGGCCTTCATAGGGTCTGTTTTCACCACGTTGGAGTTGCCTACGGACACTCCTGAGGTCGATCACTGTGGATCATGCCGAGCGTGTTTGGACAGTTGCCCGACGGATGCGTTTCCCGCCCCGTATCAGTTGGATGCGCGGCGGTGTATTTCATATCTGACCATCGAGCATAAAGGTCCTGTTGATGATGATTTAAGGGATAAGCTGGGAAACCGGATCTACGGTTGCGATGATTGTCTGGCCGCCTGCCCCTGGAACAAGTTTGCCGTTGCGGCGAGCGATATTCGGTATGCGGCCCGCGATGACCTGAAGGCTCCTGTGTTGGCGGACCTGGCCGTTCTGGATGACGCCGGGTTTCGGGCGAAGTTCTCAGGCTCGCCGATCAAACGGATCGGGCGGGATCGGTTTGTGCGTAATGTGTTGTACGCCATAGGGAACTCCGGGAAGCAGGGTCTTCGGCCGGTTGCTGAGGCGTTGACCGATGACTCCGATCCGACGGTGGCTGATGCGGCGCGCTGGGCGGTTCAACGATTGACTTGAATGCCGCAAACAGGCTGGACGTGTCGGTCCAAACCGCTACACCCATCCAAAGCGAACGAATGGAGGACCCGATGGCGCTGGCTTTGGGGGTGGATACGGGCGGAACCTATACCGATGCGGTCTTGATCCGGGATGAGACTGAGGTGGTTGCCTCGGCCAAATCACTGACCACGCGGGCTGATCTGGCGATTGGCGTGGGTAAGGCGATCTCGGCGGTGCTGGATCAGGCGCGGGTTACGCCCGATCAGATCTCTATGGCGTCGCTTTCGACGACCTTAGCGACGAATGCGCTGGTTGAAGGACAAGGTGGCCGGGTCGCGCTGATCTATATCGGGTTCAAGGAAAGTGATCTTAAAAAGCATGGGCTAAGGGATGCGTTGAAAGACGATCCAGCGCTGGTTGTGGCCGGTGGGCACAGTCACGCGGGTGGTGAGGCTCAGCCATTGGATATCGAGGCTTTGGAGGGTTTCTTAGACTCTTATAAAGGGGTTTCCGGCTTTGCGGTTGCTGCGCAGTTCGCAACACGCAACCCGGCGCATGAGCTGGAGGCAGCGCGGATTATTGCAGAGAAGACGGGCGCGCCCGTCACATGTTCTCATCATCTGTCGGCCAAGCTGAACGGGCCGAAGCGCGCTGTTACAGCCGTTTTGAACGCGCGTCTGATCGGGATGATCGACCGGTTGATCGGGCGTGCGCAAGATCAGTTGCTGACGTTGGGCATTACGGCCCCGATGATGGTCGTGCGCGGCGATGGCGCGTTGATGAGCGCCGAACAGGCGCGTGAGCGACCGATCGAGACGATCCTCAGCGGTCCTGCTGCTTCGATTGTAGGTGCGCGCTGGTTGACGGGGGCCGAGAATGCTCTGGTCTCGGATATTGGCGGGACGACGACCGATGTGGCGCTGATCCGCGATGGGAAGCCCGCGATTGACCCCGCGGGGGCGCAGGTTGGCGGGTTTCGGACCATGGTCGAAGCCGTGGCAATGCGCACCCATGGGCTAGGCGGAGACAGCCAGGCGCATGTGGTGACTGAAGGGCTGGGCGGCGGCGTTTTCCTGGGGCCGCGACGGGTGCTGCCGGTTTCTCTCATCGCTTCGGAGGCGCCTGAAGTGGTGCATTCGGTGCTTGACGAACAACTGCGTTCAACCACGGTTGGCGAGCATGATACCCGGTTTGCCCGTCGCGTGCCCGGGGTTCACGCGGATGGTGTTGGCGCGCGAGAAGAGGTTTTGCTCGATCGGCTTGGCGATCAGGTTCTGCCGCTGAGCGCTTTGTTGCGGACGCGAATGGAGAACGGGGCGCTGACTCGTCTGGTGGATCGAGGGCTCGTGCAGGTCTCAGGTATTACCCCGTCAGATGCCAGCCATGTGCTGGGGCGCGTAGATGCCTGGGATGCCGATGCTGCGCGCAAGGGACTGGAGCTGGTGGCCCGTAAGCGGGTTGGGTCGGGTGATATGCTGGCTACGTCGCCTGAACATTTGGCGCAGATGATCATCGATCAACTCACCGAGCAAACCAGTTTGACCTTGTTAGAGACTGCTTTTGCCGAAGAAGCAGAGGATTTCGACCTGCCCGCAAAAGACCTTGCCCGCCATGTTTTGACCCAACGGGGTTTGGCGCAACACCGGGGTTTGCTGGCTTTAGATGCAGCGTTGAATTTGGATGTGGTGGGGCTGGGCGCGTCTGCCCCCAGCTATTACCCTGCAGTGGGGGATCGGTTGCGCTGTCAGATGGTGTTGCCTGAACATGCAGGTGTCGCCAATGCCATCGGTGCGGTGGTCGGGCGGCTGACCTTGCGGCGGTCGGGCACCGTCACATCGCCTTCTGAAGGGCGATACCGCGTTCATCTGGAAGATGGGCCACAGGATTTTGGTGCATCAGACGAGGCGCTCGCACTGTTGGAGCGGGTGCTGCGCACCGAGGCTGAGGGTGCGGTAAGGGATGCCGGGGCCGACGATATTCGGGTGGTCGTCGACCGCGACATCCGAACAGCCCGGATTGAAGAACGGGACGTGTTTGTCGAGGCGATGCTGACCGTTGAGGCCAGTGGCCGCCCGCGCGTGGCGACGGGATAACCCCCCTCAGACCTCTGAGAGGGGCCGATATTTACTCTGCTGCGTCGCGCTTGGGCAAGACCCAATCGGGGCGCGGGAAGTGGCATGTATACCCGTTGGGAATGCGTTCCAGATAGTCCTGATGCTCTGGCTCGGCCTCCCAAAAGTCACCCACGGGTTCAAGCTCGGTCACAACCTTACCGGGCCACAGACCGCTGGCATCCACATCGGCAATCGTATCCAGCGCCACCTGTTTCTGTGCCTTGTCGACGTAGTAAATGGCCGAGCGATAGCTCATCCCGCGATCATTGCCCTGACGGTTCGGGGTGGTTGGGTCGTGGATCTGAAAGAAGAATTCCAGCAACTCACGATAGGTGATGCCCGTCGGATCAAACCAGATTTCGATCCCTTCGGCATGGGTACCGTGGTTGCGATAAGTGGCGTTGGGCACATCGCCGCCGGTATATCCAACACGCGTGCGCGATACACCGGGAAGTTTGCGGATCAGGTCCTGCATGCCCCAAAAACAGCCCCCTGCCAGAACGGCGCGTTCAATGGTCATCAGATTTCCTCCACATGATTCAGGTAATCGCCGTAGCCTTCGGCCTCCATCTCATCGCGATGGATGAACCGCAAGGCGGCTGAGTTGATGCAATAGCGCAGCCCGCCCTGGTCACGCGGGCCATCAGGGAATACATGCCCCAGATGGCTGTCACCGTGTTTCGAGCGGACCTCGGTTCGGATCATACCATGGGTAGTGTCGCGAAACTCTTCCACATGTTCATGGATGATGGGTTTGGTAAAACTGGGCCAGCCACAGCCGGATTCGTACTTATGGGTCGACGCAAACAAGGGTTCACCCGAAACGATGTCCACATAGATGCCGGGTTCTTTGTTGCCCAGATGCTTTCCAGTTCCGGGTCGTTCGGTGCCGTTGCGCTGAGTCACATGGAACTCTTCAGGGGAAAGAGCGGCAATGGCCTCGGGGTCTTTGGTATAACGGGTCATGGCGTCTCCTTTTCTTGGCTTTTGCCCAATATTTGGGGTTTGAGCGCGGGAAAGCAAAGTCATATTTCAGAGGCCTCTCGCCTTCGTGCAAGTGATCTGTCTGCCCGCTTCGGACGTAGAAGTCTTAAAAGGAGGATGGTCAATGTTGAGACTACTGCTTTTGACGGCTTTGATATTGGTTGGACGTGTAGTGCAGGCGGCCCCGCTAGTGGGTGAGTTTGAGTCGATAGATGGCGGCACGCTGTCGATCGAAGACTGGCGTGGGCAGCCGGTTTTGGTTGTAAACACAGCGTCTCAATGTGGGTTCACCGGGCAATATGCTGTGTTGCAAGATGTGTATGAAGCTTACGCGGACCGAGGTCTTGTGGTTCTGGCCGTTCCGTCCGATTCCTTCAATCAGGAGCTGGAATCAGCAGATGAGGTCAAACAATTCTGCGAAATGAACTATGGTTTGACCCTTCCGATGACGGATATCACACCGGTCACAGGCCGAAACGCGCATCCGTTCTATCAGGCAGTCGCCAGTCAGACAGGTTTTGTGCCCAACTGGAATTTCAACAAGATCCTGATTGACCCCAACGGAGAGGTTGTGGCGACCTTTGGATCGAATGTCAGGCCAGACTCGCGTAAACTGTTGTCTCAGGTCGAAGCGCTGCTTCGCTGAGCGGGTTGTCGGGACATCTGCACGGCCAAGATACTAAGGGTTGTGACGGCAACGCCCAACAGGTCCATTGGCCCAAGTTTCTCTCCGAGTATGATCGCTGCGACGGCAACCCCAAAGACCGGGTTCAGAAAGTGGAATGTGGCCGCGCGGGTGGCGCCGATACGGTCGAGCAACAGGAACCAGATCAACGTCGCCAGAAGGCCGGGGAAAAGAGTTGTGTAGATGAACGCCAGCGCCAGAGGGACGGTTGGGTTGATATAGATGCTCTCGAAAACAGGCGCTGCAACGAACAGAACTGCCGACCCCACCAGCATTTGAAGACCAACAACCATCATGAAGTTCCCGCCCGAGGTCGCACCCCGCACCGCAAGCGTGGCAAAAGTCAGCGCCAGGGCACCTATGCCGCACAGCATCACACCAAACAGGTCGATCCCAGCGGTAACGCGGCTGCTCATGATCAGGGCGACCCCGGCGAATCCGGCCAGTAGGCCGAGTACCCCTAGGGGCCGAAGTTTGTCCTCAAGAAACAGCCAACCCGCCAGTGCCACCAGCAAGGGCATAGTCGAAGCGATGATGGCTGCAACCGAGGCTTCGATCGTTTGCATCGCATAGAAATTCAGACCCAAATACAGGGCATTTTGGCATATTCCGAACAGAATAGTCGCCCGCCACTGCGCTCGCGTCAGCGCCCAGCTTTGCCCCATGGCGCGTGCGATGGCGACGCCGATCAGGCCCGAGATCAAAAAGCGCAAGGCGAGGGAGAACAGAGGAGACGCATCTGCCACAATGATCCGGGCCGAGGTGAATGCCGACGACCAGATTAAGGCAAATACCAGCCCCATGGCGATGGCGCGTAAATCCATTTGCCCCTCCGTCTAAACGCGGGGACCATTCCTGATAAACGCAAGCTTCGCAAGGAGGAGATTTGCGTTTGCATGCTCCCCAGTCTCTTCCTACCCGTGATCGCCGGGCGACAAAGTCTAATAATACGATACGAAAACCAAACAGGCGTAGCATCTTTCGCCTGCCTGCTTTTGATCAGCATGACTGCAACTCGCTGGTTGCAGAGAACTGGCTGTGAAATCTGCCCTGAAGCTCAGACCAAAGCGGTCTGGATACGACACGATTCGCCTTAGTTTGTTCGGGTCTCTGTTTCAGTGACTTGATCGCCTTTTGTTTTGCGCTGACGAAAACTCGGATTCTTCATCAGCGCGATGATTGCGATGATTGCGATTACAAACACAACAAAACCAGCAAGCAAAAGCGCGAGTGGTAGCGCACCGCTTGCGGCAAGCTTGTCAATGATTTCAGATAGCTCAGTCACTTGCCTCTCCAAATCTGGTTCGACAGGCGGCATTGACATAAAAACGTCACTTGACCGGGATCGGCCAATTTTGTTCTTTGTCGCGGCAAGCGCGGGTGTTGCTTTCCAAACTAGACCCACGCTTGCTTGGCTTTATCGCCTATCTGGAGGTCGCAATATTGCGACCTCTTCACATTTCCATACGCTCATCCGCACGGTACCGAGTCCTTAGGCAGCCAGCGTGAGGCTTTTGTGACGCAAGAGTAACAGTTTTGTAACTCACATGAGCTTGGGTGACGCATGTAGGCCTGCTACAAAAGAAAAAGGGCCCCCAAACGGCGGCCCTCAATCGCTTCGTGGTAAAGGTTGAATCAGCCGTTCACGCTGTCCTTCAGCGCCTTTGCAATGGTCATTTTGACCACCTTGTCGGCCTCTTTCTTGAACTGTTCGCCGGTGGCGGGGTTGCGCACCATGCGCTCGGGGCGCTCGCGGCAGTAGATTTTGCCAACGCCGGGCAGGGTGACTGCGCCGCCGGCCGAAACTTCGCGGGTGATCAGGCCGGTGATGGCCTCAAGCGCGGAATTCGCTGATTTCTTGTCAGTCCCCATTTCCTCAGCGAGAGCAGCAACCAGCTGAGTCTTTGTCATAGGCTTTGCCATTTCTTGGTCTCCTTAACGTGCCCGATAAATTGGGCCTCACCGCGTAACTGTAACGGTATATTGTGGTTAAACACAACGAATAGTAGCGCCAAAACCCCTAAAAATATGGGGATTTCGTTGCTTTTTTACGTCACAGGAAGGCTGTTTCGTCGAAAGAGCGCAATTTCCGGCTGTGCAGACGCTCTAGCGGCATGCCCCGCAGGTGTTCCATCGCCCGTATTCCGATTGCCAGATGACGGCTGACCTGGGTGGTATAGAACGATGATGCCATGCCGGGAAGCTTTAATTCACCGTGCAGGGGTTTGTCTGATACGCAAAGCAATGTGCCGTAGGGCACCCGGAAACGATAGCCGTTTGCGGCAATGGTGGCGCTTTCCATATCCAGCGCGATTGCGCGGGATTGGCTGAGCCGCTGCACCGGGCCGGACTGATCGCGTAGCTCCCAATTGCGGTTGTCAACCGAAGCCACCGTGCCCGTGCGCATGATCCGTTTAAGCTCATAGCCCTGCAACTCTGTCACCTCGGCAACGGCGTGTTCCAGCGCGACCTGAACCTCGGCCAGCGGTGGGATCGGCACCCAGACGGGCAGGTCATCGTCCAGCACCTTGTCCTCGCGCAAGTAAGCGTGGGCCAGAACGAAGTCCCCCAGCGCTTGCGTGTTGCGCAGCCCGGCGCAGTGCCCGACCATCAGCCAGGCATGCGGTCGCAAGACGGCGATATGGTCTGTTGCGGTTTTCGCGTTCGACGGACCGACCCCGATATTGACCAGAGTGATCCCTGACCCATCCGCGCGTTTCAGGTGGTAGGTGGGCATCTGCGGCAGTTTCAGGGGTTGTTCCAGGTCTGCATCCGGGGTCGTGATCTCAACATTCCCTGTCGAAACAAAGCTGGTATAGCCGCTTTCGGGGTCTGCCAGTTGTTCGCGCGCGTATTTCTCGAACTCCGAGACATAGAACTGGTAGTTGGTGAACAACACGTGGTTCTGAAAATGCCCAGCATCCGTTGCCGTATAATGCGCCAGTCGCGCCAGCGAATAGTCCACACGCTGTGCGGTAAACAAGGCCAGCGGGCCGACCGTGTCATGATCGAGCACACCGTTGACGATGTCATCGTTGGTTGTGTTCAGATCGGGCACATCGAAGACATCGCGCAGGGTGAAACCGGCGGCCCCCTGTTGTGGCACCATCAAATTTGGATTGTTGGCAACCGCGAAGTGCACCGGGATCGGCGTATCAGATGCGCTGATGGTCACGGGCTGGCCATGGTTTTTGATCAGCAGGGCGATCTGTTGCTCCAGATAGGATCGGAACAGATCGGGCCGGGTAACGGTGGTTGCGTGAACGCCGGGCTCGGACACGTGGCCAAAGCTCAACCGGCTGTCGACCTGCGCGTAAGACGTGGTTTTGATGCGAATTTCCGGGTAATAGGCTCTGATCCGTCCCTCTGGCGCGCCGTCTTGCAGGGCCGAGGCGAAGTGGTCACACAGATATTCGGTGGCTTGTTTGTACAGCACTTCCAGCCGAGCTACGGCTGCTTTGGGGTCTGTGAATTTTTCCGGTGCGATTGCATCAGGTGTTTTTATTTTTGTCATGCCAGTGGTTCCAGAAGTTCGATCTTTTCAAATGTGCGCACATCTACAAGCCCCAGGTCCGAGATCCGCAATTCCGGGATCACGACCAGCGCCAAAAGAGAGTGCTGCATATAGGCGTTGTTCAAGGTACAGCCGCAGGCCTGCATAGCCTCGACCATATTCTCAGCTTTTGCTGCGACCTCAGACGCGGGACTGTCGGACATCAAACCAGCGATGGGCAATTCGACCAGTGCAAGCTCCTGCCCATCGCGGTACAGGGTGATCCCGCCTCCCACTTCGGCCAGCCGGTTGGCCGCCATGGCCATTTGTTCCCGGTCGGTACCAACCACGATCATGTGGTGGCTGTCATGCGCCACGGTTGAGGCCATGGCCATTTTGCCCTGATAGCCAAAGCCCGAGACAAAGGCATTCGTCACCCCGCCCGTCGCCTGATGACGTTCCACCAGCGCGATTTGGCAGACATCACCTTCGCCTTCGACCAGCCCGCCAATGATCGGCAGTTCCGCCTTCAGCGCTTTGGTCGGGGCCTGGTTTTCGACAACCCCGATGACGTTGGCCTGTACGCGGTTGGCCCCCGTTGGGGGTTTGATCTCGAAATCGTCCGCGCTCAGCGCGTGGCCCAGATGCACGGTGTAGCGGGCGTTGTCGGGCCAGTTCAAATGTGGACAGTCAACTGTAATCTGACCACCTTCCGCGACCACCTGTCCGCGCGCAATTACTGTCTCAACCGGTAATTCAATCAAGTCCGAACTGAGAACGATATCCGCCCTGCGCCCGGGAGCGACCGACCCAATCTCACGCTCCAGCCCGAAATGGGTGGCGGTGTTGATCGTGGCCATCTGCAGCGCAATCAGCGGATCGCAGCCGCAGGCAATCGCGTGGCGCACCACCCGGTTCATATGCCCGTCGTTCACCAAAGTGCCCGAGTGGCAATCATCTGTGCACAGGATAAAGTTGCGCGGGTCCAGGCCCTTTTCGGTGATGGCCGTGATCTGACTTTCCACGTCATACCAGGCCGAGCCCAGCCGCATCATCGAGCGCATACCCTGCCGTACGCGGGCAATGGCATCGGCTTCGCAAGTACCTTCATGATCATCTGCAGGCCCGCCTGCGACGTAAGCCGCGAAATCTGGCCCTAAATCAGGGGATGCATAGTGTCCGCCTACCGTTTTGCCGGCGCGTTGAGTAGCTGCGATCTCGGCCAGCATCTTAGGGTCACCGTGGATCACACCAGGGAAATTCATCATTTCACCCAACCCGACAATGCCGGGCCAATTCATCGCTTCGCGGACATCCTCGGGCGTGATCTCGTAGCCCGTCGTCTCCAATCCCGGAGCCGATGGCGCGCAAGAGGGCATCTGGGTGAAGATATTCACCGGCTGCATCATCGCTTCGTCATGCATCATGCGCACGCCGTTTAGACCCAGCACATTCGCGATCTCGTGCGGATCGGTGAACATTGACGTGGTGCCATGCGGGATCACGGCTCGCGCAAATTCTGCGGGTGTCAGCATGCCCGATTCGATATGCATGTGGCCGTCGCATAGACCGGGCAAGATATAGCGACCTTCTGCTTCGACGATCTGCGTCTCAGGGCCGATGCAATGGGTGGCATCCGGCCCGACAAAGGCAATACGCCCCTCAGCAATCGCGACCGAATGATCAGGCAGCAGCTCGCGGCTGTGCACATTGACCCAGATGCCACCGCGAATGACCATATCGGCGGCGTCGCGTCCGGCGGCAACGGCGATCAAACGAGGGGCGACATCGGGCCAGCTTGGGAAAGGTGTGTATTCCATGGCTCAACTTTCATGAAGTCGCGGTCGGGTGCAACCCCGGTAATTTTAGGTCATCAAATCATCACAAAACCTGCCCGCAGCGCGCCAGCGCTGTGCGGCCCAACCAGAGGAGATGCCCCGCAAGGGGCAACGACGATGGGCGGGAGCTACCCGATCTCGCGTCTTATCCAATTGGCAAAAGCGACAGCACCCGGGGTTTCCTCGGCCTGAGGGGAGAGCAACAGATAATAGGCCTCGGGCATCGGGGCGCGATGGTCGAACGGGGCGACCAGCTGCCCTTGTTCGATCAGCCTCCCTGCAATAGCGTCATGAGCCAAACACAACCCACCCCCAGCCATCGCCGCCGATAGGCAGACCAGATACGTCGTTGCATAGGTGATCGTAGGTTTTTCCCAATTTAGACCCTGTTCTTCGGCCCAACTTGCCCAATTTGACAGCAGGTTCGAACAATCAAACAGCGGCTGCTGCTGCAAAGTGTCCAAAGTGACCGGAAAACCCGGTGCGCAAACAGGATAGTAGTATTCTTGCCGCAACAACTCGGTTCGAACAGTATCGGCAGGGCGCAGTGAGAATCGGATTTCTACCGCCGCGCCTTCCGCCATTTCCCGGGGCTCCCACAATTCAGTGAAGATGTTCAGTTGCACATCCGGGTGTTCAGCCTGGAATGCAGGCAGGCGAGGGGCCAGCCAGTTCACGGCGAAACTGATGTTGCACTGAACCTGAACGGCATTCTGCTGCGCGCCCGTCACGGCTTGGGTCCCACGCACCAGCGTCCAAAAAGCCTCTCGCACAACGGGCAGATAGGTGATTCCGGCCTCGGTCAACTCCAGCGCCTTGGGACGACGCAGAAACAGAGGCTGACCCAGATGCCCCTCCAGTGACTTAATCTGCTGGCTTACCGCGCTTTGCGTCATGTTTAGATCTCGCGCTGCTCCGGTGAATGAGAGATTGCGCGCAGCTGCTTCGAAGGTGCGTAGCCAGCCCAGAGGTGGAAGAGAGTTCCGCACGTGCATAACCTCAGCATAAGTTTTACTAATGAGATAGAGGCGTTTTTTTCGTTGGTCAAACTTCTGTGCGCGAGGCAGGCTTTTCCCAGATCAGTTGCTAGGGAGCCATGCCATGAGTGTTGCCAATCTTCGCCCCAATATCGACCATTGGCCTCAGCGCGTGGATATGGCCGCGACTTTTCGCTGGACTGAACGTCTGAACATGCATGAAGGCGTGGCCAATCACTTCAGTCTGGCGGTGAATGAGGATGGAACGCAGTTCCTGATGAACCCCAATCAGATTTATTTCGGGCGTATTCGGGCTTCGGACCTGTTGCTGCTGGACGCGAATGATCCCGACGTGATGACACAACCCGGCGCGCCGGACCCAACGGCTTGGGGGCTTCACGGCTCGATCCACCGTCACTGTCCCCACGCGCGATGCGTAATGCATGTGCATTCGATCTTTGCGACTGTGCTGGCCTCATTGGCTGAAAGCAATCTGCCGCCCATCGATCAGAACACGGCCACGTTCTACAACCGCTATGTCATTGATGAGGAATTCGGCGGACTGGCTTTTGAAAGCGAGGGCGAACGCTGCGCCTCAATGCTCTCGGACCCGAAGAAAAAGGTGATGATCATGGGCAACCATGGTGTACTGATCATCGGTAGTGATCCGGCAGATGCCTTTAATAGACTCTATTATTTTGAGCGCGCCGCCGAAACCTATATCCGCGCGCTACAAACCGGACAGCCTTTGCGCGTGCTCTCGGATGAGATCGCCGAAAAGACCGCGCAAGAGCTGGATGACTACCCCGATCAGGCCGAGGCGCATCTGCGTGAGATCAAAGCGATGCTGGATGCCGAAGGCTCGGATTACGCAACCTGACCCCGATACCGGAGTGACTGCCATGACCGACACCGCTCAGGACCCCGAAGCCGCCCGCTGGAATTACCACCCCGAAGGTCCGGTGGGATTGAACCCGCTGTTCAATTGGCCACCGCGCCCGGGTGCCGTGCTGAAATGGTACAGGGGGGCGTGGTTGCAGATCACGGCGTTGACCCTGTGTATGGGCTTGGCCATCACAGCCTATGTGCTGTTTTTTCCCGGTTTAGAGTCTATGCGAAACTTTTCGGCCGGTTGGATGTTCCGTATCTGGCTGTTGAACATGGTGCCTCAAATCCTGGTCGCTGGTGGCCTGCATTGGTGGCTGTACATGCGCAAAGGGCAGGGCATGTACAAAAAATTCGACCGCCGCGATCTGACCCGCGACAACGGAAACTTCACCTTCCGCAATCAAGTTCTGGATAATATCTGGTGGACGCTGGGCAGCGCGATGACTGTGGCGACCGTCTATCAATGGGTGATCTACTGGGCGATGGCCAACGGGTATGTCCCGACCGTGACCTGGGCCGCTGCACCGGTTTGGTTCGTTCTATGGATGCTGTTTATCCCGATGTGGTCGGGTCTGCACTTCTATTGGGTGCATCGGCTTGAGCATCACCCGAAACTCTACAAACACGTCCACGCGGTGCATCATCGCAACGTGAATATCGGTCCGTGGTCAGGGATCTCGAACCATTGGTTTGAGAACCTCCTGTATTTCACCACCTACTTCATCCACCTGATCGTGCCGTCACACCCGATGCACCTGCTGTTCCACACGTATTTTCAGCAGATCAGCCCGGTCCTGTCCCATTCCGGGTTCGAAAAACTCAAGGCGGGGGATACGGAGGCCGCGCGCGCCGGGGATTTTTTCCACCAGCTGCACCACCGGTATTTCGAGTGCAACTATGGCACTTCGGAAATCCCGTTCGACAAGTGGTTTGGCACCTATCACGACGGATCAGCCGAGGCGACAACCCGCACGCGGGCTTACAAAAAACAGATGTATACCTAGCGCGCCCTTAGCGCGCGCGGGGCCAGCCCGAATTCGGTTCTGAACGCGCGGGTCAGGGCGCTGGGGTCTTCGTAGCCAGCGCGCAAGGCGATCTCGGCAATACTCAGGTCTGTCTCGGACACCAGTTTGCGGGCCAGGTTTAACCGCAGCCGTCGATAGACCTGTGCAGGCCCTGCACCTAACTCGGATTGCATCCGCCGGGAAAGCGCCTTGTGAGATCGGCCAACGCGCCGGGCGATCTCGGATATCGGAAGGGGTGTTTCCAGATGTTCCTGCATCAGCGCCAGTGCCTTGTTCACATATCCGCTGGTCGCACCTGCGCCACCCGTATGGGATCTGGCAGAATCGCGGGTCATGAACAGCTGCGCTACTTCCAGCGCCAATGCCTGCCCCTGTGCCTGTCCGATCAGGTGCAAAACCAGATCAAACGCTGCCATCGCGCCAGAACATGTGATGCGATCCCGATCAATCACGAACCGCTCGCGCACCGCATCAACATCCGGGAAACGCTCAGTAAAGCCTGTCAGTTCTTCCCAGTGAATTGTCGCGCGATACCCATCCAGAAGACCCGCCAGCGCCAGCAACCAGCTGCCGGTATCGAGCCCTGCCAATGTCTCAAAACGTGGCGCGGCCGATCTGAGACCCGAGAGGGTTTGCCAACCGCTATGAGCCTGAAACCCGTAAGACGGCATCACCATCAAAATGTCGCCACTTGCAGATTGCAGTGTGCCATGCGGCGCGACCTCCAAACCTGATGACGAAGTCACCGGCCCATCACTCAGCGACAGGAACGTCCAATGGTAAAGAATTCGCCCCGATAGCATGTTTGCGGCCCGCAGCGGCTCAACCGTGTTGGCCAGGCAATGGTTTGAAAACCCGTCGAACAGAAGTACACCAATTTGCTGCGGTGCGGCAGCGGATTTAGTCCAAACTCGCATGATAAATGGCTATCTCTGCATGATCTGATTTTCAAGCCCGGTCACCATATGCGCAGGCTCAGATGTGGAGAATTCAGATGCAATATGGTCTGTCCGACGAACAGGAAATGATCGCCTCGACCGTGCGCAGCTTTGTCGAGAACGAAATTTACCCGCATGAAGAGCTGGTCGAACGCACCGGCGAAGTCCCGCATGAGATCGCGGAAGAGATCAAACGCAAGACCCTCGAGTTGGGCTTTTACGCCTGCAACTTTCCCGAAAGCGTCGGCTGTGCGGGTTTGAACCATCTTGAATTCGCGCTGGTCGAACGGGAACTGGGCCGCGGGTCGATGGCGTTGAACCATTTCTTCGGACGTCCGCAGAACATCCTGATGGCCTGCGAGGGTGAACAGGTCGAACGGTACCTGATGCCAGCCGTACGGGGTGAGCGGATGGATGCGTTGGCCATGACTGAGCCCGGCGCGGGATCGGATGTGCGCGGGATGAAATGTGCCGCCGTTCGGGATGGCGGGGATTGGGTGGTCAACGGGACCAAGCATTTCATCTCGGGCGCCGAGCACGCGGATTTCATCATCGTCTTCATCGCGACGGGTGAGGATCAGACGCCGAAAGGGCCGAAAAAGCGCATCACCGCGTTTTTGGTGGATCGCGGCACACCGGGTTTCACCATCCGCGATGGGTACAAATCGGTCAGCCATCGCGGCTACAAGAACATGGTTCTGGATTTCGATGATTGTCGCTTGCCCGACAGCCAGGTTCTGGGCGAGGTTGATGGCGGGTTCGAGGTGATGAACACCTGGCTTTATGCCACCCGGATCACCGTGGCCGCGATGTCAGTCGGGCGCGCACGGCGAGCCTTTGACTATGCGCTGGACTATGCGGCCACGCGCGAGCAGTTTGGCCAGAAGATTGGAAAGTTTCAGGGTGTATCCTTCCAGATCGCCGACATGATCACCGAAATCGACGCGGCGGATTTGTTGACCTTGGCGGCGGCGGATCGGCTGGACAAAGGCCTGCCCGCGAACCGAGAGATTGCCTCGGCCAAGCTCTATGCCTCTGAAATGCTGGCACGAGTGACCGATGCAGCCATTCAAGTTCATGGTGGGATGGGATTGATGGATGACTATCCGCTGGAAAGGTTCTGGCGGGATGCGCGGGTCGAACGTATCTGGGATGGCACCAGCGAGATCCAACGTCATATCATCAGCCGGGACTTGCTGAGGGCGCTGGGCGCATGAGGCCCCTGGGGCGTGTTCTGAACCCGTCATCGATGGCCGTGATCGGCGGCGGGGCCTGGTGTGCAGATGTTATCGCTCAGGCCAGAAAGTTCGGGTTCACCGGGGATATCTGGCCCGTTCACCCCAAAGCAGATCAGGTCTCGGGTGAGCGTGCTGTGCCCTCGATTGCGGATTTGCCGCGTCCGCCGGACGTGGCCTTTATTGGCATCAATCGCCATGCCACGATCCCTGTGATTTCAGAACTGTCGGCTGCGGGTGCGGGCGGTGCGGTTTGCTTTGCGTCCGGGTTTACCGAAGCCAAGGCCGAAGATGATCAGGGTGCTGATCTTCAGGCGCAACTGGTCGCGGCGGCGGGTGACATGCCGATCCTTGGGCCGAACTGCTACGGCTTCGTCAACGGGTTGGAACGTGCCGCAATCTGGCCCGATCAGCACGGAATGCGGCCGGTTGACCGAGGTGTGGCGATCCTGACGCAAAGCTCGAACATTGCCATCAATATGACGATGCAGCAACGCGCGCTGCCGCTGGCCTTCATGCTGACTTGCGGGAACCAGGCGCAGACGCATCAGACCGATATCGCGGCGGCCCTTTTGGACGATGACCGTATCACTGCGATTGGTGTTCATATCGAAGGGTTTGGTGATCTGCGGAAATGGGAGGCTTTGGCCGCAAAAGCGCATGAGCGGGGCGTGCCCGTCGTCGCTTTGAAGATGGGCCGGTCGCAACACGCGCAGGCGGCGACGATCTCGCACACGGCCTCACTGGCGGGTGGTGATGCGGGGGCACAGGCGTTTCTGGATCGACTGGGCATTGCGCGGCTTGATGATATCCCCAGTTTTCTGGAATGCCTCAAGCTGTTGCATGTTGCGGGGCGGCTGGACGGAAACGGTTTGGGCATGATCAGCTGTTCCGGGGGCGAAGCCAGCCTGGCCGCTGACATGGCCGAAGGGCGAGATCTGCATTTTCCGCCCCTGACCGATCAACAGCGCACGGACCTGCGTGCCGCTCTGGGCCCCATGGTGGCGCTGGCAAATCCGCTGGATTATCACACCTATATTTGGCGCGATACCGAGGCGATGACCCGCGCTTGGTCGGGGATCACCGGGCCGGACAAGGGCATGACCATGGCCATCGTGGATTATCCGCATACGGATGCGACAGATTGGGTGTGTGCCACGCAGGCCGCGTTGAACTGTGTTGCCGCGACTGGTCGACCGTTTGCTGTGACGGCGACTTTGCCGGAGCTGATGCCTGAACATGTGGCACAGCAATTGTCAGATGGTGGGGTGGTGCCCTTTTCCGGGCTGCATGAGGCATTGTCAGCCGTTGAGGCCGCAGCGCGACCTTTGCCGCCCGCCTCTGATCCCGTGTTGCTGCCTTCAGATACACCCGCAGATCAGGTTCTGAGCGAGGCAGAGGCGAAATCGGCACTTGCGGGTTTTGGCCTGCGCATCCCGCGCAGTTTTGAGATTGCAGCGCAAGACGCAACGCAGATTCCAAACGACCTGCAAGAACCGTTTGCGGTGAAAGGCGTCGGGCTGGCGCATAAGACCGAACATGATGCGGTTCGGCTGAGTGTCACGCGATCTGATCTGGCCGAAACCGCCAGATCGATTGGCACCGAAACGGTACTGATCGAGGAAATGGCAACCGGATCAGTCTCCGAGCTGTTGATCGGTGTGACCCGTGATCCGGCGCATGGCTATGTTTTGACCCTTGGGGCCGGAGGGGTGCTTACGGAAATTCTGCGCGACTCGGTCTCGGTCCTGATCCCGTCTTCTCGGGCTGCTGTTCAGGCGGCGCTGGGCAAGCTGGCCTGTGCACCTTTGTTATCAGGATATCGCGGCAAAGCACCTGCCGACATGGACGCGATTCTGGATGCAGTCGAGGCTGTTCAGAACTATGTCATTGCCAATGCGGCAACAGTCGAAGAAGTTGAGATTAACCCGCTGATCTGCACCGCCGAGGACGCGGTTGCAGTGGATGCGCTGATCCGAAAGGCAAGCCAATGAGTCCGATCAAAACCCGCCGTGATGGCGCAATTCTCGAAGTTACTTTGGACCGGCCCAAAGCCAATGCGATTGATCTGGCCACAAGCCGGATCATGGGCGAAGCGTTTCAGGAATTCCGCGATGATTCCGAGTTGCGTGTGGCGATTCTCACGGGTGGCGGAGAGAAGTTCTTTTGCCCCGGCTGGGACTTGAAAGCGGCCGCTGATGGGGATGAGGTGGATGGCGATTATGGTATCGGCGGGTTTGGAGGGTTGCAGGAGCTGCGCGGTCTGAACAAGCCTGTGATCGCTGCGGTCAATGGTATCGCCTGCGGTGGTGGGCTGGAACTGGCGCTGAGTGCTGACATGATCATCGCAGCAGATCACGCCAGTTTTGCCTTGCCCGAGATACGGTCAGGGACAGTGGCCGATGCGGCCAGCGTCAAGTTGCCTAAGCGCATCCCGTATCATATTGCAATGGAGCTGTTGCTGACCGGGCGCTGGTTCGACGCGGTTGAGGCGCATCGTTGGGGGCTGGTCAACGAAATCGTGCCCGGCGATCAACTGATGGATCGCGCCTGGGAACTTGCGCGGTTGTTGGCCAGCGGTCCACCTCTGGTCTATGCAGCGATCAAGGAGATTGTGCGTGACGCCGAGGATGCGAAGTTCCAGGACGCGATGAACCGGATCACAAAGCGGCAGTTGCCCAGTGTGGATGTGCTCTATGGGTCTGAGGACAATCTGGAGGGCGCGCGCGCCTTTGCTGAAAAGCGCGATCCGGTTTGGAAAGGGCGGTAGGGGGCTCTGCCCCCGGCGCGGCAAGCCGCACCTCTCCCGGGATATTTTTGGCCAGATGAAGAGCGGATCAAATGCGCTCGAACAATGCGATGAAAGCGGTGTCGTCTTTGTTGGGGCCGGCGGCGAGATCGCCGTAGATTTTGACTTCGGGTAGGGAGAGGTTTTGGATCTCACCCTGTTCAAGTTGGCGGAGCGCTTCGGCAAAGCCCAGTTTTTCAAAATGCTTCGTATTAATTGACAGCGCGAATTGAGCGCCCGGACGGGCAACGCGTAGCAAGCTGGGCAGTACCTCGGGGCCGAGGTGCCCATGGGTGAAAGTGCCTGAGGATACGATGCCCGAATAGCTATGGCGCGGCACGGGGATACCGGTGTTGAGGTCGGCCTCGATCGCATCACGGTAGATGTCCTTGCGCATGGCCTGTTCCAGCATTTCTGCGCTGATATCGGTGGCATCGATTGGTCCTACGCCCAAGCGGGTCAGAACTGCTCCGCAAAGGCCGGTTCCTGC
Source organism: Ruegeria sp. H3 (assembly GCF_056533095.1). Taxonomy (NCBI): domain Bacteria; kingdom Pseudomonadati; phylum Pseudomonadota; class Alphaproteobacteria; order Rhodobacterales; family Roseobacteraceae; genus Ruegeria; species Ruegeria sp. H3. The sequence continues at coordinate 30,968 of NZ_JBQFOD010000024.1, forward strand.
GCCCACGTCCAGCACTGGGCCCTGCCCGAAGGCGCCAACAAAGGCGCGGGCGGTGTGGATATGCAGCTGATAATCCTCGCGCATAGCGAAACCGTCATCATAGTCGCCTGCCCATTCGGCGTAGAGACGTTTGTTGTCCTCGGGCGAGGTCAGCGCATAGGCGGCGTGCAGGTCGGGTGTTTTCTTGGTCATGCCGTAATGAAAGGCGCAGGAGGGGATTCGAATCAAGTCGTCCATGAGGTGCTTGCATCCCGGTTCCGTCCAGATCATCTAGGGGGGATGACAGGAACGCTTTTCTCTTTTGGCCACGGCTATTCGGTGCAGGCCCTATCGCGCCGCTTGGCGCCGGATGGGTGGAACATCATCGGGACCACGCGTGACGCCGATGGAATGGCTGCGATCCGAGCGTCTGGGGCCGTGCCCTTGGTCTGGCCCGGAGACTTGCCGGACCTGGACGGTGTGACACATGTTTTGATTTCCACGGCGCCGACCGAAGAGGGTGATCCTGTTCTGGCGGCGTTGAGGGATGAGATCGTGGCGCGGGCGGCTCAGTTCACCTGGGTGGGGTATTTATCTACCACGGCGATTTATGGCGATCATCAGGGCGCTTGGGTGGACGAAGCTACCCCGCCTGCGCCCACGGCGAAGCGGGGCCGCTGGCGTCTGCGGGCCGAGGAGCAATGGAATGCCATTCCAGGGCTGCCCGTTCATATCTTCCGCCTAGCGGGGATCTATGGGCCTGGGCGGGGGCCGTTTTCCAAGCTTAAACGCGGTGGGTTGCGGCGGATCATCAAGCCGGGGCAGGTGTTTTCACGCATCCATGTCGACGACATTGCACAGGTTTTGGCGGCCTCTATGGCGGCACCAAATCCTGGCGCAGTGTACAATGTTTGCGATGACGAGCCGGTTCCGCCGCAGGATGTGATCGGCTACGCGGCGGAGTTGCAGGGTCTGCCCTTGCCGCCAGCCGTGCCCTATGAAGAGGCTGATTTGACCCCGATGGCGCGCAGTTTCTACAATGAGAACAAGCGCGTTCGGAATGATCGGATCAAGGATGAGCTTGGGGTGCAGCTGCTGTACCCCAATTATCGCGTTGGTCTTGAGGCGTTGCTGAAAGAGCAATAGCCCGTTTCATCGCGCCGCCGCTTTGATCATGTCAGCCGCTTTTTCAGCGATCATGATCGTGGGAGCGTTGGTGTTGCCCGATACCAGCGTCGGCATGATCGAGGCATCGACAACTCTTAGTCCGTTGATACCGTGCACCTTAAGCTCGGGGTCGACTACGGCCATATCATCCAGGCCCATTTTGCATGTCCCGACGGGGTGATAGATCGTGTCGGCGCGGGCGCGAATATGCTGTTCCCAATCCGCATCCGTGGTTGCGGTGTCGGTTCCGAACATTTCGGATTTCCTGAACTTGGACAGAGCAGGCGCTTGCATAATCTCGCGCATCATGCGGGCGCCTTTGATCATGGTCTCAAGATCGCGGTCATCGGACAGAAAGCCGGGATCAATGGCGGGGGCGGAAAACGGATCGGCGCTGTGCAGCCCGACCGAGCCGCGGCTGTGTGGGCGCAGCTTGCAGACATGGCAGCTATAGCCGTAGCCATAATGCAGTTTTCTGGCGTGATCATCGACCAGCGCGATGGCGAAATGCAGCTGGATATCGGGGCGGTCGAGATCCGGAGAGGTTTTTAAGAAAGCTCCCCCTTCGGCAAAAGGTGTCGCTGCCATCGACGCACCGGTTTTGCGCCATCGCCAGAGGTGGCCCAACAGGCGCGCTGCACCAACCAGACCCAGACCAAAATTATCGGTGTCCTTGCTTTTGTAAGCCAGAATGAAATCAAGGTGATCCTGCAGGTTCTTGCCTACGCCGGGCAGCGCGTGCCGGACTGGTATTCCGTTTTGGCGCAGCTCATCCTCGGCGCCGATCCCCGAAAGCTGCAACAGTTGCGGCGATTGAAGCGCCCCGGCGCAGATCAGCACTTCTAGTCTGGCAGATACACTAAGATCGGGGCCTTTCGCCTTTTGTTTGTAGATCACACCTGTGGCGCGTTTGCCTTCAAAGGTCAGTTCCCTTGCGTGCGCATAGGTGATCACCGTCAGATTGGGGCGATCCATCACCGGGTGGACATAGGCAGCTGCGGTCGAACAGCGTTCGCCATTTCTGTCCGGATCATGAAACTGGGTGACCTGATACAGGCCCACGCCTTCGTTATTGCCGCGATTGAAATCTTGGGTGCGCCTATGTTGCAGTTGCTCTGCTGCCTCTACAAAGGCATGGGTCACTGGGCGCGGTTCTTTTTGATATGACACCTGCAGCGGGCCTTTGTCGCCATGCACATCATCAGCGCCCTGTTCGTTATTCTCGGACTTTTTGAAGTAGGGCAAGACGCTGTCCCAATCCCAACCGATGCACCCTTGATCGGCCCAGCCATCATAATCCTGTCGCTGCCCCCGAACGTAAAGCATCGCGTTGATGGCACTTGATCCACCCAAGGCCTTGCCGCGCGGCTGATAGCCCCTGCGCCCGTTCAAACCGGGTTGAGGAACTGTCTCGAACGCCCAGTTGCTGATCTTTGGGCGCCCCGGTAACGCGGCAACGATGGCGGCGGGCATTCGAATAATAAGGTGATCGCCCAGCCCCCCAGCTTCGAGCAAGCAAACCGTTTTTTGCGGATCTTCGCTTAGACGGTTGGCAAGGACAGATCCCGCCGAGCCGCCACCGACAATGACATAGTCAAATTCCATATAAGTGCCTTTAACGTTTTGGGAGCGCCGCGTGGTATTTTGGGGGTCAGGGGGAACGGCGCGTGGTAATGAAGCCGACTGTGCCCGAGCGGGATGTAGAAACACAATCGCCAATTTCAGTTCGGACACAGGGTCATTTGAAAAGCGAGGATAGTGTCTGCCTCAGTAGTCGTTAAGCTATAAGAAAAATCTATTGTTGCCATCCAAAAAGAGAACTTATTCTCATGACTTCACTTTGGTATACGAGGCGCGAACTAAGAGAGCAGTGAAGATTCCGCATCATCATTCTGGGCTTAGGCTTGAAAACGATATCGGTGACATCTTTCTGTGATCTTGTTGATTGCAAGTTTTATTGCGCAAAGCCGCAAGTCCTTAGCCAGCATTGGAGATCGATATGGATCGAATTGTAAACCCGAACACGGACGGAAGCCCCGTGATG
>NZ_JBQFOD010000025.1:0-22116 GCF_056533095.1 Ruegeria sp. H3
ATGACAGATGCCCAAAGGTATTCCTTTCGGCCATCGCTCTAGCAGCTACCGTACTGTTCTGGCTGTAAATCAATGAGTCTGGAGCCTAGGCGCAGTGGCAGCGGAGTGACCCATCCAATTTATCCGGCACAATACATGAAGCAGGCGTAACAGCGTTCTGTTGAACGGGTAAAAACGTCGGAGTCGGTAAGCGCAGGGCTGCGCAGCGGTCATGCCCGTGACCGGGTTGGTTCGAAACAGTCCTATTGCGATGCTAAACGTCAACACCTGACCGATCGTTGCCGTGACCCGTCTGGCGGTGTCGATAGCAACTTTGTCGACGATGCGATTGACTGCCGTTAGCAGGTCAATGACTTCGATCTGGTCTATGAGCATTTGCCCGTTGACTGGCCAGACGTCCTTGGTGATGTGATTGGTGAAGCGGTTTTTTGTAGCCCGCACAACTGCGGGTCTTGTTGACGAGAAAAGCCTGCGTCATATCCATAAAGGCCGCCTCGCTTATCACCTCGGCGTGGGTCTAATCCTTGTGACTTTCGATAGTCGGGTTCTTTCCCTCTGCGGTGATGCCGTGCGCAGCCAACGACTTTTCGCGCCCGAAGTTTCCAATGCGTTGCCCCGTTGGGTTTGACTACCAGCACCAGCCAGCGCCCACCTTAAAACTTTTTGACCCTGTCGGCAGACTTTTCTTTCCTGATGTTCAGTATCGTGAGTTTTATGGTTACACCCAAATCAAACCCCGTTTTGACCCCCACATTGCATGGATTTGTCTCTATGGGTTTTGTACGGGCAACACAGTAGGATGCAGCTAAGTTACCGCAATTGAATGGCTTTGTGGACGCCTCTGGGCAGGTCTGGATGAGGTTGTGGTAGCGGAGGAGGGACTTGAACCCCCGACACGCGGATTATGATTCCGCTGCTCTAACCAACTGAGCTACTCCGCCATGAGTGAGAGGCGATGTAAGCGAGCCGTTGGAGAGGGTCAAGGGGGAAATGGTCGGTTCGAGAGGGAATTTTTCTGATCTAACCTCAACCGACATCAGTTGATGTATTGTCCGCCTGCGCAGCATTCTGGATCACCTTGCGTATGAAATCGGCGCATGTTTCTGGCACGGTGATGGGTGTCATATGACCCAGGCCGTCAACCTCTTGATATGTCAATCCGAACTGCTGCATTTGCGGCCCATGCATTGCAGGGGACAGGATCGTATCCTGTGAACCGTACAAAACACCTCCGGGTGTTTTCAGCTCGGGATAGCGCGCGCTTTGGGCTGCGATGCTGTCATCTACCCCGACAAGATCCTGAGATGCGGTGATAAAGGCTGATGGGCGTAAGCCAAGCGCACCGCCAGCGCGTTCCAGGAAATCATCAGGGGCTGTTTCGGGGTCAAAGGCCACCTGCAAGACATGGGGTGCGGTCTTGGACGCAATGGGAACAGCCAAGGTGTTTCCGATCAGGCGGCGTATCCAGGCCGTGCGGATTTCGAGGGACTTAAACACCTCTGGCGGCTTTGGCATTTGATGGGTCAAGGGCGCAAGCAAGGCCAGGCTAGACACGCGGTCTGGGTAGTCCAGAGCGATGGCAAGTGAGACCGCTCCGCCCAGTGAATGCCCGACCATTACGGCGTCCGTGACGCCCTTGGCATCGAGGAATTCGGTGATCATGCGGGCTTGTTCCGGCAAACGGCCCATCTCGGCCGTGTCGCGGGTGGAATATCCACAACCTGATCGATCCAAGGCGATCACGTGATACTCATCCGCAAGCTCATCCATCAGCCCATAGGTGAAGTGCTGCAATTGCCCGGCCAGTCCGTGGATCATTACAATCGTTTGTGCGTTGGGGTCACCTTTTTCGACGTAGTGAATACTACCGCCCGAAACCGGGATGATCTGGCCCAATTGAGGAACGGTCTGAAGGCCAACCTTGGTCAGATGCCGCGTCCAGAGGTGCATGCCCAAAAGAAAGACCACGAGAAGCGCCAGCAAGCTTAGAACAATTGTCATCTCATCAGTCTCCTTTTGCGTCGGGCAAGGGCATATAGTGTTCGATGCCTGCGGCGGCCATGCGTTTCTGGAACTCAGCAGCGGTTCCGGGCCACAGGGCCGTATTGTGGCCTTTGGCATCCTGATACCACGATGTGCAACCACCGTCTTGCCAAACAGCGTCTGCGTGCCGATCCTGCATTTCCTTTGTAAATGCGGCCTGCTTTTCCGCATGCGGGTTGATTGTGCGAAGGCCTTGATCCGACATCGACGTAAGCACTTCGCCGATATGGCGCACCTGCGCCTCGATCATCAAAATGACCGAGTTGTGGGCCAGTGTTGTATGCGGTCCTAAAAGTATGAAAAAGTTCGGGAACCCGGCGACTGCAGTGCCCAGGTGGGCTTGCATCCCGTCTAACCAGGCGTCGCGCAGCGTCAGATCGTCTGCGCCTGTAATGTCCAGACGTTCCGCAATATCGGTTACGTGAAAACCGGTCCCCCAGACCAAGACATCGGCCTTTACTTTTGTCCCATCGCTGGCTGTGATCGTATCACCCTCAATCGCCGCCACGCCCGATGGGATGACATCGACATTGTCGCGCATCAGGGCTGGGTACCACTCATTCGAGCTGAGGATCCGTTTGCATCCGATTTGGTAGTTCGGTGTCAGCTTCTCCCGCTCTGCCGGGTCCGAAACTGCGGAATACAACGCTTTGTGCCAAAGATGCATGGCGTATTTCACCATCAGCTTCTCGCGCCGGAACACGCGGTGGCGGAATTCGAAATAGGCAAAGATCAGGTTTCGCCTTATCCGCGCCAGCACAGGAACCCGCCGATACAGCCGTCTGACCCATGGCGCGACCGATCCATCCATGCGCGGCAGCACGTAGGGGGCGCTGCGTTGGAAGACAGTTACCCGCTTCGCGATTTTGGCGATTTCCGGGACAAACTGGATAGCTGAAGCGCCGGTGCCAACAACAGCTATATTCGCTCCGGTCAGATCAACATCGTGATCCCACTGGGCGGAATGAAAGCTGGGTCCTGTAAAACTGTCGGCGCCTGGAATTTTGGGGGTTTTGGGAATGTGCAACGCCCCGATGGCCGAAACCAGAAACTGAGCGGTCCAGCGTTGTCCGTCATCGGTTTCAACGTACCAATGATCGCTGCGCCATTCGGCGGATTTCAGGCGATGGTTGAATTGGCAGAGGTGATACAGGTTTTCTTTTTGCGCAATGTCTCGAAGATAAGCCTGTATTTCGGCCCCGCCTGCGTAAACCTGACTCCAGTCCGGGTTGGGATGAGATGCCATGCTGTAAAGGTGCGAAGGCACATCGCAGGCAACTCCGGGATATGTGTTTTCTCGCCATGTCCCACCGATATCATCGGCCTTTTCCAGAATGGTGATGTCTCGGATGCCCAGTTTGCGCGCCTCAAGCGCCATGGTCATCCCGGCGATGCCTGCGCCTATGATCAACATATCCGTTTTTTGATCCAAGCCTTCGCCCCTTAGCACAACCATATGGAGATCATCCCAGCATAGATAAGGATGCTGAGGTAAGAAGCAAGCTGTCGTTTGTTCGGGTCAAAACGCCGGGCGCATCTCAAAATGCGGCGGGCGGCATTGCGGAGATCAGAGCTTTAGGCGATCAGCCCGACCATGGCGCACCAGACGCTGATTGAGACCGTCGGCCTCGGGCGCGCCATGCTCGAGCGCGAAAACAAAGGCATGGGTCAGGAAAAAACAAGCCGCGTCGATGTCGCCTGCGGCTTCGCGCTCATCTGCGGCCATCGTGTAATATGTGACGAGGGCAGCTGGATTATTGCGCGAATGCGCATCCAGCAACAAGTCATCCAGCGTTGCCCTGTCCATTTCTGCTAACTCCACCTGCGATGTCGAGATTATTCGGAGCGTCCGTTCTCGATCTGCGTTGCCACCCAGTGGTGGAAGTTGTGCGTTGGGCCATCCATCGCTGGCGAGAACCGGCCGCCATCAAACAGCATACCATGTCGCCCTTTTTGCATGCCTTCGACGACAAAAACGTCTTCTTCGAAAACGGTTTTCCATAGTTGTGCATTCGAGGCGCGCAGCCCGTCATGTTCGGGTGTATCAGCCTCGCTTTTGGCATAGTAGAGCTCGATATGCTCAACCGTATTGCCCTGATCGACAGGTTCCAGGATGATTGCAAAGCTGTGATCGCGCTGAACGCCCAGCAAGACGTTCGGGTATAGAGCGATGTATTCCGCGCCTTCATCCCATTTGTCGCTGAGGCCCGGAAAATCAGGCATTGTTGCGCCATCCTGATCGGTCAACTGCCGATAGACCAACGTGCCCTGACCCGAATAATGCCCGCGCTTTTCGATGTTGTAGTGATCTTCCAGCCGGGAATAGCTGTTGAGCCCCGGATGGACCCACGGCAGGTGATAGCTTTCGCAATAGTTTTCAACCGCCAGCTTCCAGTTGGTTTTGACCTCAAGTTTCAACGAGGATTCATCGCCGCCATGAAACAGGGGAGTTTCGAATTCTCTCCAGCGTTCCAGCAATTCTCCATGCGCATCCTCAAAGGCCGGGGCATTGCCGTCGACATTCACAAAGATCACATCGCGCCACACATGCGAACGGATACGCACCAGCCCAAGGTCTTCGTTTTTGACATCTTCATGTTTGTTCTGACCAGGGCCGCCGACATGGGGTGTCGCACGCAGCTCGCCTTTCAGGCTGTAACACCAGCTGTGATAGGGGCAGCGAATGGCGCCGCCGATTTTCTTGGGTGCATCCACAAGGATCATCCCGCGGTGGCGGCAGGTGTTTTGAAACACGCCAATCTCGCCATCACGGTCACGGACGATCAGCAGGGGCATGCCCAGAAAATCCACCGGTTTTGCATCACCGGGTTCTGGGACGTCTTTGCCAAATCCAATGCCGGACCAGTTTGCATAAAGAACCGATTGTCGCTCCTCGGCGAAAACGCCGGGGTCGACATAGTGTTCGTTTGGCAGGCCGTTGGCGGTGTTCACATCGGCCAGAACCGACGAAAGCGGGCTATGTTTGTTCATCAGGCTCTCCTGCGGCTGGATTGCATTGCAAAACCTATTGGCGGACAGAATGGGTTTTCATCAATATCAGAAAACCTCATCACAGGTTGAGTTGAATTAAACCGTCCCTTCGCGCACCTCTTGAATGATCCAATCTTTGAGCGCTCGGGCGTTGTCGGACAGCTCATCATCTGGCCGACCGACAAGGTAAAACTGGTTGGGTGCCGTCAGATAATGTGAGCCGATGGGAACCAGTTTGCCTGACTGCAACATGGGCTGAATCAACCGCTGCCACCCCAGTACCAGACCAGCCCCTTTACGGGCCAGTTGCAAAGCGACCGAATAGCTGTTGACCCGCGCCTCGGATGTCAGTCGTTCCTCATAACCCAGTTCGCGGAACCAATCTGGCCATGTGGTCCAGCTGTTGTCTTCGGAATCAAGATGTATCAGGCGTTGGGCTGCAATATCCTTTAACCCTGTTCGGTTCAGGCGCTCGGCCAGCTCCGGGCTGCCGACCGGGATCAGGTTGTCACGATATAGCGGGGTGTGGTCCAGGCTGGGATCGCTGTCGCGCCCGTAGCGGATAAAGAAATCCAGGTCAGGACGATCCCGAAAAGGCCGGTCCTGCGAGATCTGGTCAACGCTGATCTCGGGCGCGTCTCGCCAGAACCTGATCACCGATGGGGACAGCCAAAGGGCTGCAACGGCAGTGGTTGAGCCCACGGTCACTTTTCCGCCAAGCGAGCGATCCCGTATGGTAGACAGGGTCTTTGAGATACGGGCGAATGAGGTCGACAGCGCCTCGTACAATGCTTTGCCGTCATCGGTCAGATCAACGCTGCGGTGTTTGCGCTGGAACAGCGGTGCCTCCAGATACCCTTCGAGTGCTTTGATCTGATGGCTGACCGCTCCTGGCGTCACCGAAAGCTCTTCGGCGGCGTTTTTAAAGCTGAGGTGGCGCGCCGCGGCTTCGAAAGCAGCAAGGGTGGTCAGAGGCGGCAGTTTATAGTGGCGTCGGGACATCAGGACCTGGCTGATTACGGATTAGTCTTGTTCGCGTGACTATGAAAATTTTTGCCATTGAAAGAAAGCAATTGATGCATCGAGAATGCTGCAAATTGCCGGAGCTACGATCCATGGGTCGTCTAAACCTGTAAAAAGGTCGGTTTTGGTGCGACAATTTAGCAAGGGGCGCTTTAGGCAAAAAGAAGAACTTGGATCACATTCGGCAGAGAACACGAAACACACTCGCCGAAACTGTGGGCCGCTTCACCAACGACCTGAAAATGCGGGTCTGAATTGTCGCTATCGCGAATCAAGGAACGGTGAAGCCTCGTGGGCGTATTCCAAGAAAACAAGAACTGTAGGCGCGTCTGAACACACGGCTTGGGAAGCAGTAAGCAAACGATAACTTGAAGAATAATGAGAGGGCATCGCTCCTGCGGCAGCTCTCCGTCCCCTCGGATCGACAACACGGAGGAGAGATATGTCGGTACCTGAACCATTCACGGATCTTGAGATAGAAACGGCTGATGCCGGTTTCTATGAAAATTACAGCGTGCCGATTGCGCTGATCAGTAAGGGCATCATGGTGGCTCTTGTGCTGTGGGCGCTGGTTTTCCCCGCGAATGCCAACAGCACGTTGGGCAGCTGGAACGGCCGCTTGCTGGAAAGCTTCAATAGTTTTTATGTGATTATTGTTGGCCTGTTCTTCTTCTTTCTGGCGATCGTCGCCATTATTCCTTCAACCGGTAAGCGGATCATGGGTACACCGGGTGAAAAGCCCGAGTTCTCGAACTTCTCATGGTTTTCGATGATGTTCGGCGCCGGTTTGGGCGTCGGGCTGATGGTCTTTGCAACGGCTGAACCGCTGGGTCTGTGGGGTTCGAACCCCGTTGTTGTCTCGGGCGCGGTCGAGGGTAACAGCCCCGAAGCCTTGCAGTCGGCTTATCGCTTTACCTACCTGCATTATGGTTTCCATGCCTGGGCCATTTACGTGGTGACCGGCCTGTCGCTGGCTTACTACGCCTATACCCGCAACATGCCACTGACCATCCGGTCGGCGCTGACACCCTTGTTCGGTCGCCTGATGAACGGGTTCCTGGGTCATGTGGTCGACGTTCTGGGTGTTGTGGCGACAATCCTCGGCGTCTCGGTGACGATTGGATATGGCGTCAGCCAATTCATCGATGGTGTATACGCGATCACCGGTATGCAATGGGTGATGGACCTGGGTGGCGAAGTCCCGACGCCAAGCAAAGTGGGTCTGATCTCGGGTCTGCTGGTCATCATGAGCCTGTCGATCATCTCGGCGGTTTCAGGTGTTGGGCGCGGGGTTAAGTACCTGTCGAACCTCAACCTGGTTCTGTCGATCATCCTGTTGGGAACATTCGTAGTGTTTGGGTCGTTCGTCTTCGCGATGACCACCTATGGTACAGCGATGGTGGACTACATCCTTCACTTCCTGTCACTGAGCTTTAGCGCCTATGGTCCAATGTCTGCGGATGCCTTCGCCGCTGGTCTGCCGGAAGCGGCACAGCCGATGGCTGGTGATCTGATGGCAGGCGCGACCAATGCCTGGGGCAGCTTTGATGGCTTCAAGGATGGCCTGACAGGTGCAGCCGCCGAGCTGGATGCCGAGACGCTGGCTGCAGTCTACGCAGCTGGTGAACAGGGCCGCCAGTTCGGATGGCAGGCCGGTTGGACCACGTTCTACTGGGCCTGGTGGATCGCGTTCTCGCCCTTCGTGGGCCTGTTCCTGGCGCGTATCTCCAAGGGTCGTTCGGTGCGTGAGTTCATCTTGGGCTGTGTCTTCGCACCAGCGCTGGTGTGCTTTGCATGGATGACCGTTCTGGGTGGCACTGCGATTGATCTGGAACTGGCAGGCGCTGCTGAAGGTGCGATCATTGGTGCATCGAACACCAACAAGCTGTTTGTGACGCTGTCCTACATGATCGATGGTGGGCTGCTGTCCATGCTGAATGTCATGTGCGTGATCCTGATCATGACCTTCCTGGTAACCTCGGCGGACTCGGGCATTCTGGTGATGAACACCATCATGTCGGGTGGCAGCCAGGAAACCGGGATCAAGCATCGTATCATCTGGGGTGTCATCCTGACGGCCGTAATCGGTGCGCTGATCCTGGCCGCAGGTGACAACAATCCGATGGACGCTTTGCGCAATGCTATGATCATCGGCGCGCTTCCGTTCACGATGGTGATGGGGCTGATGTGCATCTCGCTGGCCAAGGCACTGTTCCGCGACGGTCAACGCGACAAACACGAAGCCACAAACGCGCAGGCCGCTGAATAAGCTTCAAGCCTGAATATACAAAACCAGAACGCCGCCCCCTTGGGCGGCGTTTTTCGTGTCGCTTCCTGCAATCACATATCGCAATCAGAGAGGTAATCCCCGATTGATCCCGCCAAAGTAAGCGGGAAGAAGGAGGATTGCCCCGTGAACATGCGTACTACGACACGCGCCGGTGGGCGCTCGGCACGCCGCGCCATACGTACCGCTCCAAACTTCGAGATGCTGCCAGGACTGACCCGCGGCATCCCTCTGTGCGAAGTGATGGACGGAAGCCAAGTTGAGCGCATCGACGGCGCATCGATGGATATCCTTGAAAACGTAGGCGTGCAGTTCCGCGACCCAATCGCCCTGGAAGACTGGAAGCGGGCAGGGGCCAAAGTCGAAGGTGAGTTGGTCTATTTGGATCGTGGCCTGGTGCGCGAGTTGATCGCAACCATCCCGTCGGATTTCACATATCAAGCGCGTGATCCGCAAAAAAACGTGCGGCTGGGGGGAAGGCACTCGATCTTTGTGCCAATGACCGGTGCACCGTTCCTGCGCGATCTGGACGATGTGCGCAGGAATCCAACACTGGACGATTTGGCAATGTTTCACAAACTCAGCCACATGATGCCGGCGCTGCATTCCTCGGCGCATCACATCGTCGAACCGTATGATCACCCGATCAGCCAACGGCATCTGCGTATCACCTATTCGTCGATGAAACATTCGGACAAGACGTTCATGGGCATGACGACCAGCCCCAAGAATGCCGAGGACGTGATGGACATGTGCGCGATCCTGTTTGGCGAGGATTTCCTTGAGGATCACCCAGTCACCACCGGCAATTGCAACGGCAATTCGCCGTTGGTCTGGGATGAGACGATGCTGGGGGCAATGCGGGCCTTCTGTCGTCGCAATCAGCCGGTTTTGTGCTCTCCGTTCGTTTTGGGCGGGGCTAACACACCTGCCTCCGTTCCCGCGACGGTCGCACAACTGAACGCTGAAGCGCTGAGTGCGCTGGCTTACACGCAAGTGATCCGCAAAGGGGCTCCGGCGATCTATGGCCATTATCTGTCGACCGTGTCCATGAAGTCCGGCGCCCCGATGGCTGGCACGCCGGAAATCAGCCTGATGAACTTCATGATCGGTCAGATGGCGCGATACTACGACGTGCCTTGGCGTACATCGAACACTTTGGGCGGGGCCAAAACCTTTGATGCGCAGGCGGGGTATGAGTCGGCCACAACGCTGAGCGCGGTCATTCATGCGGGCGCGAACTATATCTGGCACAGCGCCGGGTGGAACGAGGCCGGGATGCACTGTTCCGTTGCCAAATTCATCGTCGATGCCGAGCAATGCGCGATGGCCTATCGCATGGCCGAGGGGCCAAAGTGGGGTGATTTTGACGAAGCGCTTGCCGCGGTTCCAGACGTCGGACCCGGCGGGCACTATCTGGGCCATCCGCATACGCAGGACAATTTCCAGACGGCTTTCTTCATGCCTGAGATGTTTGACAACAACTCGATCGAACAATGGGTGGCCGAAGGCGAAGTTGAGATTACAGAACGTGCCCTGAACCACGCGCGTAAGTTGTTGGCCGAGTATCAGGAACCGACGCTGGATATCGCCAAGAATGAAGAGTTGTTGGACTATATCGCACGGCGCGAGCGAGAGATACCGGCAGCGGATGAACTCAATCAAAGCTACTAAGCAATCTCCCCGACCTGGCCCGCCTGCATATAGGCGGGCTCTTTTTCAATCAGCTCATAGCGGTGAATAGAAGGATTGCAGACTCTGGAAAAGACCGGAACAGCCAAAGGTTGAACTCTGCCTGATGCATTGGATGAGAATATGGAACTGAATGGAAAATCGGCGCTTGTAACGGGTGCTGCGGGTGGAATTGGCATGGCCTTGGTGCAGCGTTTGCGCGACGCGGGCGCTCGTATCGCAGTGGCGGATCGAGATGTCGACGGGATCGGTGCCGAAGCGCATTTGCCAGGGGATCTTTTGGACCCTGACTATGCGGACGGTCTGCCAAGTGCGGCGGCTTCGGCTTTGGGCGGTTTGGACATCGTCATCAACAATGCCGGTGTCATTACGCGCGGATCCGTAACCGAGACGACAGACAATGATTGGTCTTTGTCCCTGGGTGTAAATGTCGAGGCCCAGTTTCGCATCTGCCGCGCCGCAATCCCAATCTTGGCCAATGCCGGGGGCGGAGCTATCGTCAACACGGCCTCATGCTGGGGTTTGCGTCCGGGGCCTAATCATGCGGTCTATTGCATGACCAAGGCGGCCATTGCGTCCTTGACCCAATGTATGGGGATGGATCACGCGCACCAGGGCATTCGCATCAATGCGGTTTGTCCGAACGAAGTGAATACGCCCATGCTGCGCTCTGGCTTTGAAAAACGGGGATTTGATCCGGACACAGCGGTGGCGGAACTGGGGCAAACCGTACCATTGGGTCGGATCGCCGAGCCCGAAGACATTGCCGATGTCGTACTGTTCCTTGTGTCAGACGCGTCGCGCTATGTGTGCGGCACGTTGGTCGAAGTGAACGGAGGCAAACCTGTTTCATGACGCGATTTGAAGGTAAAACTGCGCTGGTTACAGGCGGTCGCAGCGGCATTGGCCGTGCTATCGCGATACGGCTGCAACAAGAAGGCGCGCGCGTTTTTACGGCACAACGCGGGGCGGATGATGATTTCGAAGGGATCACCGCAGATTTCACCGATCCCGCCACGCCGCAGCGCGTGATTGACGCGGTCATCGCCAAGGCCGGACGTCTGGATGTTCTGGTCAACAATGCAGGTATGATGCAGGAGGCGTCGGTTGAAGCGATGAGCTTGCAAGACTGGCAGCGCACGCTGTCTGTCAACCTGACGGCACCTTTCATGATGATCAAAGCCGCGCTGCCGCACCTGCGCAGTACGCAAGGTTCCATTGTGAATACCGGATCGATTGAGGGGCTGGGCAGCAACCCCGGTCATGCCGCCTATTGCGCGTCAAAGGCGGGGTTGCATGGCCTGACCCGTGCGGTTGCTGTCGATCATGGGAAGGATGGTATCCGATGCAACGCGATTGCGCCCGGTTGGATCGATACCGATCTGAATCTGGACTATATTGACTCGATGCCTGATCCCGATGCGTTTCGTAGCAACATAGGCGGTATTCATCCGGTCGGTCGCACAGGACAGCCCAAAGAGGTTGCGGCCTTGGTCGCGTTTCTGGCATCGGACGATGCGTCCTTTATCACTGGGCAGGTTTATACGGTGGATGGGGGTAGGATGGCAAAGCTGAGCTTGCCTTGACGGGTTATTCTTTGCCCGAGCGCCACTCTTTCCACTTGAGGTAGCTGTTTGCGCCAATTGACGCGAGGGGTTCCGGCGGTAGGCGTGGGGGCGTGGGCTGTGCGGTGAAATGATCGGCGATTTCGGATTTGCCCTGCAGGATGAGTTCTGCCACGCCCATGCCTTGTAGCGTCCCGCGTGCGATGCCCAGTCCGTTCTGACAGCAGGCCGAATAGACACCACTTTCAAGCTCCCCAAACGCAGCGGATCCGTTCCGGCTGAGGCACAACATCCCGGCCCAACGATGCTCCATCTTCAGATCGGGTAGGTGTGGGAACCGTTCGCGGAACTTACGATCATGCACGCAGCCAGCCTTGCTTAGCCGCGCCTCAGATGTCTCAAGATCAGGATGAAAGCTAGAGGATGTGCGGACCAAAATACGGTCGCCATAGCTGCCTGAAACGCGCCTGACCGATGTACCCATTGGGTTCGCAGGTGTAACAGACCAGCGTGATTGTCCGCCGAGCGTTTTGATCTGTTCGGGCGTCATCGGTTCCGTCAGTGACGCGTAGAGACAGATATGCATCAGGCGCCGGGCATAGAATCCGAAGCTTTCGAGATGGCCATTATTGGCCAAAATGATGCTGCCGGTGGTGACCTTTGCCTCGGGCGTCTGCACAAGCCACCCATTGCCTTGCCTCTCGAACACCGTGACCGGAGAGCGTTCGAATATCCGCACCTGTTCCGACAACGTTTTAGCCAAAGCACGCACATAGGTTGCCGGTTGGATCATCACCGTTCCCGGTGCATAAAGCGCTGACGTGTAATGCGAGCTGCCGGTGATCTCACTGATCTGCTGGCGATCATACAGCGTATGTGGCTCGCCCAGCTTCTTCAGATGCTCGGCGAACTCCAGGTTGTGGGCGTCACCGCCGGGTGTTGCGGCTGCATTGAACTTGCCGCATGGATCAAAGGCTTCCTGCGGCAGATCGCATTCGGTGGCAACATGGGTCGCAAAGGCGATGGCTTTGCGATTCAGCGCGATGGCAGCGCGATCCGATTCCAACGCATCGCCTGCATAATTATCCGAGGCCAGATCATGCGGCAGATCGATCATGAACCCTGAATTGCGACCAGCGGACCCTTCGGCAATATGCCCGGCCTCAAGCAAGACAACCCTGAGCGACGGGTCGATCTGATGCAGACGCCGCGCCGCGTTGAGCCCCGCGAAGCCACCACCGACGATGGTGACATCAGCGCTCAAGTCCTCGCTGAGCGCTGGCAAAGCCTTCCTAGGGGGCAGAATAGCGTTCCACCCGGCCGGACCTGTTTGCCGAGGAAGCCGTTTGGCCTCGAACCGCGTCAATCCACGGCCTCGTCCGCATCATCAGCCAGATCAATCCAGATGGTCTTAAGCTGGGTGTACTGATCGTGGGCATGAACCGAGTTGTCGCGCCCACCAAAGCCTGATTGCTTGTAGCCACCAAAGGGCGTTGTGATATCACCCTCGCCGAAGCTGTTCACCGTAACCGTACCCGCACGGATTGCCCGCGCGCCGCGAATGGCGCGTTTGGCGTTGGCTGTGAAGATTGAAGCGCAGAGGCCATAATCCGTGTCATTGGCGATTTTGACGGCTTCGTCGAAGCCGGATACCTCGATCACCGACAAGATGGGGCCAAATATCTCCTCGCGCGCCAGGGTAGCATCGTTTCCGGGAACCTCGACCACTGTAGCCTCGACAAAGCCATCTGCAGCTTTGCCACCGATAACCACATTCTCGGCTTGATCCAAATACCCGCATACCTTGGTGTAGTGCCCTTCGCTGACCAATGCGCCCAACCGTGTTTCCGGGTCCAACGGATCGCCGATATTCCACTGCTTGGCGTGATGCGCGATGCGTTCCAGCAACTCTGCCTTTACATCCTTGTGCACAATCAGCCGCGATGAGGCCGAGCAATTTTCGCCCATGTTCCAGAACGCGCCGTTCACCACATGGGCCGCCACGCGGTCGAGGTTTTCGGCATCCTCCATTACGATCGCGGGGTTTTTGCCTCCCATCTCAAGCACCACCTCTTTGGCGTTGCTTTCGGCGGAATAGGTCAAGAAGCGTTTGCCGGTCACGGTCGAGCCTGTGAAGGACACCATATCGATATCCATATGCCGCCCGATGGGTTCTCCAACCTCTGGGCCACCGCCCGGAACGATGTTCAGAACGCCCCGCGGAAGGCCCGCTTCCATCGCCAGTTCGGCCAGGCGCAGGGCCGTCAGCGTTGTTTCAGTTGCTGGTTTCACTACTACCGAACAGCCTGCTGCCAAAGCAGGTCCGATCTTCCACGCCAGCATAAGCAAAGGGAAGTTCCAAGGCAGTACCAGCCCCACAACCCCAATCGGTTCACGCACCACCATGGCAATGTGGTCATCACTGGCGGGCGAGACCTGATCGTAGATCTTATCAATCGCTTCGGCATGCCATTTCAGGCAATGGATTGACTCGGGAAGGTCCACGGTTTCGCAATCGTAGATGGTCTTGCCGCTATCGATGCTTTCCATCACCGCCAGTTCCCTCGCATTGCGTGTCATTAGTTTGCAGAGCCGGATCAACACATCCTTGCGGTCGGAGGGGTGCAGTTTGGACCAGCGCCCATCGTCAAATGCCTCACGCGCCTTTTCGACGGCAAAGTCCACATCCGCCGCACCGCACGCCGCGATATCGGCCAGCTTGTCGCCGGTGGCAGGGTTCACTGTCTCAAAAGTGTCGCCCGAGATTGCCGGGCGGAATGCACCGTCGATGAAGGCTCCGGTGGGCAGGGTCAGACCTGCAGCGATGGATTTGTATTCGTCCAATGTCAGCAGTTCCATGCCTTAACCCTCCGCTACAATATCTGCGATTTTCTTTTTCAGTACGCGCGTCACCTGTTCCAACGCGCGCTTGTCATCCTTGTTCAGACCTTTCAGAGGCGCCCGCATTGTGCCTGCGTCGATCCCGTTCATGGTCACACCATGCTTGATGGTCTGGATGAACTTGCCGCCCTGTTCCAACACCCGCATCAGTGGCATCATGGCCGACATGATCCGGCGGCCCTTGGTAAAGTTACCTTCGATCACACAGGCCTGATACAGCGCAACATGTTCGACCGGCAGGAAGTTTGATCCGCCGCAGACCCAGAATGGCGCGCCCCAGGCGAAGAATTCCAGCGCCTGATCATCCATGCCGCACCCCAGTTGAATATGCGGGTAATCCCGCGCCAGCAGATGCACCCGGTTGATATCGCCCGAGCTTTCCTTGATGCCACAAAAATTTCGACTGCGCCCAATGCGGTCCAGAAACTCTTCGCCCATCATCGTGCCCGTGCGATGGGGATAGTTGTACAGCATCACGGGCAGGTCAGCCGCCTTGTCAATGGCCAACGCGTTCAGCGCGTTTTCACGGTCGGTCGGAACTGAATAGGGCGGGCTGGCCAGAAGGATGGCATCAGCGCCGATTTCGCGGGCACCCGAGGCCAAGGCGATCGAATCCGCTGTCAGCATCGCGCCAGTGCCGACGACCAAGGGCAAACGGTCCTTCAGCTGTTCATGTGCGAACCGTGCCAATTCTAACCGTTCTTCGACTGTCTGGGCATAGTTCTCACCGGTCGACCCACCCGAGATCAGGCCGTGAACGCCATGTTCGATAAGGTATTCGATCACCTGCGCCAGCGCGTCCCAATTCACGCTGCCATCGTCGTGATAGGGCGTGACCACCGGGGTATAAATCCCCTCAAACTTGAAAATTGGGTTCATTCCGTCCTCATGCAGGTTTCGAAAGAGGGGACAGGCCCAAAGGCACATCCAAGGCGTCGGGCATCACAAACAGTTCGATCTGATCGCGCGACAGGTTCCAGTGTTTTTCGGCGAGCTGCGCAGCCGCCGCCTCATCGTTCGCCTCGATGGCGGCGATGATGGCGTCATGCTGGGTGCTGGCTTCTGACAGATTTTCGGTCATTTTTGCGGTTTGAGGCCGATAGAACGTCATCCCGATCCGTGCGTGATCAATCAGTAATCTGTTGAAGGACGGCAGCAGGTAAACATTGCCCGACATCTCTCCCGTCAGTTCATGAAACCGATTGTTGGCGAGTGCGCGATCCGCTGCCGAACCAGAGCGGAGGGCTGTTTTAAACGCCAACTGAGCAGTTTTTAGGTCTTCGATTTGCGCAAGCGTCGCGTTCCGGGCTGCCAGACGCAGGACCGCGCCATAGATCATTGGGGCCGCCAGAAAGAAATCGCGCAAGGTGGTGTGGGACATCTCGGATACCCGCGCGCTGCGATTGGTGCGCAGGTCCAGATAGCCTTCGCCCCCCAATTGCCTGAACACTTCGCGCAAAGGGGTTCTGGACAGGCCAAACTCATCCGACAGAAGCGCCTCATCCAAGTCCGTGCCCGGCTGAAAGCGCAATGTCAGGATCGAGACTTTCAAATGCTCCATCAAATCGGCTTTCCGAGATTTGGGATCGTCTTTCATCTGACCTCCGAGGTTTCGCAGCATTCGAATCGCGGCTTCGGCGCTCCAGATATGTATGCGAAAAAAATACAACTTGTATACAGTAAAAAATAATGCAGCATGAACCACTGTTATAGTTCCGGCCGGAATCGGCCCTTCGAGTGGAAGCCCCAATGCGTCAGACGCGGCATATCACCTTCATTTTGGTTGAGGAGTTTTCTCACCTTGCGTTTTCATGCGCGGTCGAACCGCTGCGCATTGCCAATTGGGTCAGTGAAGAGCAGCTTTATGATTGGTCTATGATTTCCGAAGACGGTGAGCGCGCGGTTTGTTCAAATGGGCTGGTTACATTGGTTCATGGCGGTTTGGATGACATACCAAAAACAAACCAGCTGTTTGTTCTGTCCGGCATTCACATGCGCAATCACGTTACACGGCCTTTGCTGGCAACGCTTAGGCGTGAGCGCGCACAGGGCACATCCATCGGTGCCTTGTGCTCGGGCGCTTGGGTGCTGGCCAAAGCAGGGTTTCTGGACGGGATGCAGGCTGCGATTCACTGGGAATACCACGATGCCTTTATGGAAGCCTTTCCCGAGGTCAATCTGGTGCGCAGTGTTTTTGTCGCGGATGAGAAGCATATCACCGCCTCGGGCGGCACCGCGACCGCTGATTTGATGTTGCATCTAATCGAACGCGACCACGGGGCTGAGCTGGCCGTCGCGGTGGCCGATCAGATGGTCTACAATGCGGTGCGCAATGCAACCGCAAAGCAACGCGTTTCGCTGCAGTCGCGCAACGGTATGCGCAACTCCCACCTGGCCAGGTCGATAGAGATCATGCGCGACAGTATCGAAACGCCGGTGTCGCCGTCTGAGATTGCGGAGAGGCTGGGAATCTCAACGCGCCAGCTTGAACGTTTGTTCGGAAAATACCTGAACACCTCACCCAAGAAATACCTGATGGAGATGCGGCTGGAGCGTGCACAAAAGCTGCTATTGCAGACCGAAGCCTCGATTACCGAGGTCGCGTTCGCCTGCGGATTTGAAAATCCGGGCCATTTCTCGCGCGTGTACAGGTCAAGCTTTGGTGTGACACCGCATTCTCAGAGAAACAAATTGGATTGATCTTCCCGGCTATGTGGTAGGGTGAGCATAATGGTCGCAAAATGGGGACTCACTATGCCCACCCCCTTGGCCGACCATGAACCCCCTCGTTAAAATCTGACTAGTAAACTGATCGATCGGATAAGGTTGAACTACACAGCGAAACTGGCAGAACTATTACAATATCATGACAGTTTTGGGCGCGATTGTGACACAATGATTAATATGTCGTCCTCTTTGTTAACGTAACCTGTGTTTCGTGGGCTTGGCTAAGGCCCTGGCGTCATCGGCAGTGCAATCAGGTCGCAGTTGGGTTTCGGCTTCTTGGGCCGATGGTGACAACTCAGAGAAAATAGACAACACTCGCCAGGCGATCGCAGAATGTCGTGTCGGGCAGGTAGAGTGAACAAAATGACGCTAAAGGCGCTTCCCAAACTGGTGGTTCAGATTCCGTGTCTGAATGAAGAAGAAACCTTACCTGCCGTCATTCGCGACATCCCGCGCGATATCTCTGGCGTGGGGGTGGTCGAGCTTCAGGTCATTGATGACGGATCAACGGATCGCACCAGTGAGATCTCAAAAGAACTTGGTGTTGAGCATGTTGTTCGCAACCGCGGCAACAAAGGGCTTGCTCGTTCGTTTCAGATAGGGATCGACAACGCCTTGGCCCAGGGGGCGGATATCATCGTTAACACGGATGGTGACAACCAATATTCCGGTGCATCCATCCCTGATCTGATTGCACCCATTCTGGCTGGGAAGGCTGACGTGGTCGTCGGAGATCGGAAGCCCGGCGAAAACCAATCGTTCTCACCCGTTAAGCGGATATTGCAACGGGTTGGCAGCCGCGTTGTTTCGGGCTTTGCGGGGCTAGAGGTGAACGATGCCGTTTCGGGGTTTCGCGCCTATTCGCGCGATGCGGCGTTGCATATCAATGTCATGACCAAATTCAGCTACACAACCGAAACACTTATCCATGCTGGACAGACGGGCTTGAGCGTCGTGACCGTCCCTGTTGAGGTCAATCAGGTCGAACGACCATCGCGTCTGTTCAAGTCCATGCGGTCCTTCATTTCGCGCCAGATGGGGACCATCTTGCGCAGTTACGTCATGTACCGCCCGCTCAAAGCCTTTGCCACCATCGGGCTGGTGCTGCTGCTGATCGGGATCATACCGATCGCGCGGTTCGTCTTTTTCTATCTGATGGGGGATGGCGACGGAAAAGTTCAGTCGCTTGTTCTGGGCGGTGCCTTTGTGGTGATGGGGTACTTCACGATCATTATTGCGATCCTGTCGGAAACGATTGCCACAAACCGGCGCCTGCTCGAAGCGACGTTGCGCCGGGTTCGGGAGTTGGAGCAAAGGGCGGAGCATGCAGATCGTGCATAACGCTTCGCAAACGGGATTTGTGGCATTCTGGGCAAGCAGACCGTTTGCGATAGTCGCCCTTGTTGGCTCAGCCTACCTTGCGGTTTTGTGCTGGTTTGCACAGGGTCTGTACCCTGATCCGTTTTTCGGGGGCGCTATCTACGATGGCTATTATCACGCCATCCTGAACGGGCATTTTGATTTACCGCCCCGGCTCTTGCGGTTCGAAGGCCACTATACACCTGACGCTCAAGGTTATCTTTATCACGGGGCAGGGCCGATGCTTCTGCGCTTTTTGTTCGGTTGGGCCTGGCCGTTCGAGTCGATCCCGATGGCCGGGTTTTCGATCTGGTTTTGGACAGCATTTGGAACCCTAGGTTATCAGGTGGCGCTGAAAGATCTGATTGCTCAAACCGCGACACCGGTACAAAGGAATGCGCAGGGTTGGGCAGTCTTTTTTGCAGCGGCTTTGTGGGTTTGCGGACCTGCGACCCTGCTTGTGGTCAATCAATCGCTCTATCACGAACCTATCGCGCTGGCATATGGCGCGGCGGGTGCCTTTGTGGCGGTTTGGGTGCGCTTTAGTCAGGACAAGCTGCATCCTCTGCTGGCGTTTTCGGTATTGGCTTTGTGTGCAGCTATCACGGTGCATGCCCGCCCGAACCTGGCGATTGGGCTGTATGTGGCTCTGACCGCCCTGTGCGGCTGGCGCGTGATTAAACACGGTGTGCGAATGCTGCTGCCCGCGTTGGTTGCCGGAGCAATTCTGGGGGTCGGGGGGCTGCTCTATCTGGGTTTGAACACCCTCAGATTCGGCGGCGCTGCCGAAGTCCATGGATCGTTCGAGGTAAGCGAAACCCAATATGGTACGGTTTTCTGGGGGATAGAGCCTCAGGACTCCCCACGTGCGCAGGCATTTACCGAACATGGCCGATTTAATGTTGGGCGTATTCCACCGAATGCAGGATTGTATGCGTTTGACCTGCCTGCTCTGGAACTGACGCATCGCCATTCGATGGCGATGTACAACCTATTCCAGCGGGCGACCGAAGATCGTCTAGGGTATATCAGGGTCGAAGGGCCACGTTACGGGCTTTTGTGGCTTTGGTTGATTTGGTTCGGATTCGCGGCCATCGGTTTGACGCAGGTCAGGCGTGTAGACCATCTGGTGCTGGCCGCCGGTTTGTTGGTTGGCGTTCTGGTCACACTATCTTATGGGACGATCACGCTGAGATACCGTTTTGATCTGTGGCCGCTCATCGCGTTCCTGAGCTTTCTGGGGATATCCCGCGTTTTGGCGGGTGTTTCGAACGGTCATCAGCCAGGCATCTTCAAACGACTGGTTTTTGCCGCGGCGCTGATTGGAACGACAGTCACTGCGATGGCCACGTTTCAGTACACCGCTATGTTCCGCGAGATCGAAGGCAGTTTCTTCGCGCCATGGAGCAACGGCTACTGTATTGGTTTGGCCGAAGGCGTAGGGCTGCCGTCCGACCAGATGCCCGTGATCTGCCGGGCACCGACCGATTTGGAGGGTTAAGATCAGGATGCGTTTGCTAAAGTCGATCTATGTTAGCCTGTTGCGCATCTTGGCGGCGCTGGCCCAGGTAACCGGGCTTGCAGGATTTCTGGAGCGGCGGCGTGACAAAGGGCGCGGCTGGCATTGGATGTCCAGCCTGTTCGCAATCTACGATATTGATGCGATGGTCAACCTCGACGTGCCATGGTGGACCTACGACGCTATCGAGCAGGTGGACGCATTCCTGGCTTCCCGTCCGGTTCGCGTTTTAGAATATGGATCGGGCGCCAGTACAGTTTGGCTGGCCCGTCGCGCGGCATCCGTGATCAGCGTTGAACATGACGCGCCTTGGTACAAGGCCGTCACTGCCAAACTGCCTATGATCGAGGGCTTGTGCCCCACCGAGGTCAAACTGGTTGAGGCAAGTAGTGAAGCGCCCGCTGACGCTGTGTATCTTTCAGAAAAAGCCAATGGTTCTCGAGCAAATTTTACGGCCTATGCAAGTGCAATCGATGCCGAAGATGGTGTGTTTGATCTGATCGTCGTGGATGGCCGCGCGCGTCCAGCCTGCTTGAAACATGCAATCCCCAAGCTGGCACCGGATGGGATCATCGTGTTCGACAATTCTCATCGCGCGCGCTACCGCCAATCGATCAAAGATTGCGGGTTGTCCGAAACCAGGTTGCGCGGGCTGGTTCCGACCTTGCCTTATCCAGATCAGACCTCGATCCTGCGCGCCGAACCGGCGGGATAGGCCGATGCCGGTGGCGCATCTGCTCAAGGATAAGGTGCTACGTCGAAGAGTGGTGCGCGGGCTTGGCCTGCTGGTTCTGGCGCTGTCCGTCATTTTCATCGGACGCGAGATTGCACGCAATTGGGACGCGCTGATCAGCTTCGATCCACCCGAGGGGTTCTTAATACGCTGCGCAGTGATGGTTGCTCTATATTCAGCGTTGCTGTTTGTGCTGGCCGAGATGTGGCACCGCATCGTGCAACTATTCGGACCCGAGCCGCGCCGCCGGACGTATCGGTCATTCACTCTCTCTCAAATCGCGCGATACGTACCCGGCAATGTTGTCCACCTTTTGGGACGCGCTGTTTTGCTGCGCGGCGGGACGCTGTGCGACAAGCAGTTGGCCATGGCAACCTTGGTGGAACTGATTTGCTTACCCGTTGCCGCTTTGGTGATCTTGGTAACTGGTGTTTGGTTCGTGCCTTTTGACATTCTACCGTTCGACGCCGTTGGCCCTGTCTGGCCTATGCTTACGATTTCAATCGCTGTTCTGCTGATCCTGGTACTAGGTTTTTTTGCCATCAAGCAGAGCCTCACACTCTCTGCTTTGCTCTTGATTTCGTTTCTTGCGATCGCATTTCTTCTGGGTATGAGCTCCGTCGCCGCCTGGGTCCTGAGCGCAATCGACGATGTCCCAATAGGTGTCGCGGCGCTTGCCGCTGTTGTCTCTTGGCTGATTGGGTACGCGACGCCTGGTGCGCCAGGCGGTTTAGGCCCTCGCGATGCCGCGTTCATCGCAATTTTAAGTGGCGCTACGACACCCGGTTCAGCCCTGATCGCTGCGGCTGTTTTCCGGCTGATTACCGTCGCTGGGGACGTTGTGTGCTTTGCGATAGGGGTTGCCTTTTTTAGGCGTTAGCGCGGGTATGCGGATAACCCGTGTCGAATTACCCTCCGTTTTGCCTATCGAAGGCATGAAGAGGTGAGATTGGGCTATTTGGCAGGTACCAAGACACGTGGAGTAGAGAACTATCGCATGTAAGTTATCAAGCAAACGAGGGCAAAACCGGTCAAATGCACCGATTTCGAGTCTTCTGAACTATCGTGGATTCTGATGGTGCTGCTGGAGAGAATTGAAATCTCCAAATTTTTTAGAATAATTCGCACAAATTCTTGTTTTTAAATAATAATAATTTTCTTGTGTTAGTTGTGCTTATCGCAAGGCCTAGGTTCTGGACCCATTAATTTGGTTGCCGTCATCTCGGCTGCGTGATTCAAACCCCTGAGTTTCAGGGGTATAACATGAGTAATCTAT
>NZ_JBQFOD010000026.1:0-14420 GCF_056533095.1 Ruegeria sp. H3
TATGACAGATGCCCAAAGGTATTCCTTTCGGCCATCGCTCTAGCAGCTACCGTACTGTTCTGGCTGTAAATCAATGAGTCTGGAGCCTAGATTGATGAACGCTCGTCAGGTGTTTAACATGATCCGCAAAGGGTGCTTCGCGCCCAGACACTCGCCGATTCAGTTTCCCAACTAGTCGGGGAAATAGCCGATGCAATGGTTGAAACAGTCCACCTTGCCCAAAAACTATCCAACAAAACCGAAGCGATTTTTCAGGCTACTAAGTGTGATATTGCAGGTATTGAAATCAGGGAGTTGCAGCCAAGATCTGACTTTTTCTTACACCAGACAATGAACGCGCAATATCGGCGGTCAGGGTCTTGAGGGCCTGAGATTGGGCCACTGCATAGTCTTGAACGGATTCCGACGCTATTGGCACAGAGATGTCGAACCGTTTGATACGTTGTAGCGTACCGCCCTGAGGGGCCGTCAGAAAATACTGGCCGGAAAATTGCAGACTCTCACCGGGCACGCCGACAAATCTGCGAACTTTGACATCCAAACGAACGTCTGCAAGCCCCGAAAATGGCAACGGTTCGGCTGCGACATCCGCAGACAGCGATTGATCCAGACCGACGGCAAGCAGCTCGGTCATGGCGCGATCCGGATCTTCTGCCCAAAAGCCGTTTGACAATGGCCGCAAAACACCTTCGGCGTCCTGCAGATTAATCTCGGTGTCCTGCACGTAGGCAGGCAATTCGAGCTTGCCGACTTCTACAGTGCGCGCCGCCGTACCCAAACGCTGCTCGACACTGAAGTCCGGCAGCAGATACCGTTCGGAATTGTCTCCGCATCCCGCCAGAAACAAGCAGATCGCGGCTGGGATCGCTTTCGTATAAATGTTCAGCATCACTTACCTTCCAACAATCAGGGAATTGGGGTTTCGGCGCAGGGCCTGCACTAGTGTGTTCAGGGATTGGACTGTCCGCCGGATATCGCCGATTGCGGCCTGCACCTCGCGATTTACGGGCGACGACGGACCGTAGGCACCGATTGTAGCTTCTGCCGTATCTGCCAGGCTTTCCAGTCTTTGAGCCAGCTCGGGCAAGCTCGCCGCCGCTTTGGCTAATTCGTCTGCCGCGCTCCCGGCCGAGGCGAGCGCTTTGTTCAGGTTCTCTGTAGCGCCACCCTCGCGGAGGTCCTCAAGGGTGTCGCGAACCTGCTCCAAAGCACCAGAGAGCGCACCTGGCACATTCTCCATCGCGTCGCTACTGATGAAGCTTTCAGCCGACGCCAAGAGGTTGTTTGTGGTTTCGATCGTCGTTTCGATTGGTAGTGCATCGATCTTTGCGACAACGGCATCGATCTCTGCAACCAGATCAGGCACTTTGTCGCTGGCAGTGGACAGGTTCGCCGTAGTCGTGCGCAGATTGCCCAGAGAGTCGGCCAGCAGTTTCACGCCATCGCGCTGTTCAAATTCGCTCAGCATTGCATCAATGCTTGAGAGTACGCTGTTCAATTGCTCCGGCAATTGCTGAGTTGCGTCGGATGCGACAACTGTATTCACGTTGCCCAGAAGCATATTCACCGAGCCGGGGATCTCTTTCGTATTTTGGTCGGCAACAATGGCATCCAAATCTGCGATTAGCCTGATCGTGCGGTCCAAAAGTTCCTCAACGGGCAATTTGGCAACCCGATCCAAGACGCCCTCGGCCGCAATGCGCAATGTATCCGGAGGCGTTGGCACAGCGGGAAGCAATGGAACCGGATACCCTGTTCTTTGTAAGCTGGCGGCGGGCAGAGATGGGTCCTCGAACAGTTCGACATGCAGCCCGCCCGACAGCAGCGAGTTTGGTTTCAGTCGCGCTCTTAATCCATTGGTACGAATATCCTCGGCCAGAAACTCGAGAACTTCATCAGGATTGGTTACGCCTGTAATGCCCAGTCGATTAGGTTGGATCGTATAAGTGACCAGCAGTTCCGACTCGACGTCCAGAGCGGCATCACCCGGCGCGTAGACTGACAGCTCTTTCACTTCTCCGACCTTGAGGCCCCTGTAGTCTACGACGGCCCCCTCTTTCAGACCTTTCAGAGACCCCTCAAACGACGATGCAACTGTGACGGTCGCCCGGAGGTCATCGTCAAAGCGGCTGTCCTTCGCAGCAACTTGATCTGGAAAAAGGTCAAACTGACTTTTTTCGCGGACGATCTCGCCCCCGGAGGTGAACGTGTCAAATGCAACGCCACCCCGTAACAGAGCAGATAGGCTTTCTACGTTGACTTTCAGGCCTTCATCGTCGATCTCGACCCCAATTCCGGATGCATTCCAAAAGCGGGTGCCCGTATTGATCAGCTCGTTATGCGGAGCTTCAACAAATGCGGTGATCTCGATCAATCCCCCGCTTTCGCTGAGTGACACGTCTTCGACCTCGCCAACCTCTACACCTTTGTAGAGGATCGGCGCTCCGACTGAGACAGAACCGGAGTCTGTCGAGGTCAGAACCACTTCCAGCCCTTCAGTTCCAGGCGCGACGATCGGAGCTTTGGATTCCGCTGTGAAGCGATTTTGCGGGTCGCCGGGGTCTGCGTCCCAATCGGCATTGATATACGCACCGGAAAGCAACGTATCGAGACCGGAAATGCCCTGGGCTGTAACCTCGGCTTGTACCAGCCAGAATTTGGCACCTTCATCCAGATAGCTAACCATATCTCTTCGAACATTGACCGTGACTTCGACATGGTTGAGGTCCGGTGCAAACTCGACTGAGCTGACCGAGCCCACCACGACGTTACGAAACCTGAGGTGCGTTTTTCCCGCCTCAATCCCACTTGCATCCGGAAATTCGATCACGATTGGTACGTCGCTTTCCAAATAGCTTTGCACGGCCAGACCTAACGAGGCCAGCAATGCGACGACCGGCACAAGCCACACCAGTGACAGGCTGCGCACTCCTTTGCGGCGCGGGTTCTGAATTTGCATTCTGGACGGCTTGTTATCGCTCATTGGGCGGATTCCTTTGATGACTCGTCCCAGATCAGCTTGGTGTCGATACATTGCGCCGACAGCATCGTGAAGATTACCGACAGCGCGAAACAGATGGACCCCGGACCGGGTAGAATTGAGATAACGGTGCCGAGCCGGATCAGCGCGGCCAGCAGAGCCACGACAAAGACATCAATCATCGACCAGCGGCCAATGAACTCGACCAGCTCATAGAGGATGAGCCTGGCATGCAGGCTGAGGTCCCACCGAAACTGAATACTGAGCACCAGGAACGCGATGATCAGAAATTTGGACATGGGAATAAGCAGGCTGGCGATCATAATGACAATCGCAACCAGATAGTCGCCCTTTTCAAAAAAGAGGATGATCCCCTCGATGATTGTATGACCGTCGTCGCTTCCAAAAACCCGGTTTGTCAAAAGCGGAAAAGTGTTGGCCGGGACGTAAAACACGAGGCCAGTCATGAGCCACGCCCAGGTGTTTTGCAGGCTGTTTGGTTTGCGCGAACGCAATTTGGCTCCGCAGGTTCGACAGTCGGAAAGTTGTGGTTTGTGAACGGTTCCACATTTATGACAACCGACCAGCCCGGCATCGCATGCACTCATCATTGCGCCGCCCTCCGGAAGGATTGCCAGATGGTCCAGCGACAGACTGATGCATTCTTCAGTGCTATGACCAACACCAGAAAACAGAATAACCAGAATGATATTCCAAACGCGACTTTTGCCAGGCCACCGATCTTGATCAGGGCAACGGCGGTACCAATTATGAAGATCTCGGTCATCGCCCAGGGCGCAATCGATTCAGCGATTGTGAACGCGAGTTTGGCGTGGGGCAAAGGTGGTTTGCCATTCCGCAACGGCCACATCGTGTAGACCAGCAGGGCGGTCCGCAACATTGGCAACGCAACAACAAACAACAATACAAACAACCCCAACAACAGGTACCACCCCTGCGAGAACGCAAGAATGATGTCGATGATTGAGGCTTCACGTTCGAGCCCGGCCTTGGACATGCCCAGAAACGGAAAGCTCAATGCTCCGATCATCAACAGAACCGAGGCAAGCGACAGCGCGATTGTACGATCCATTGTCTCTGCTTTTGGGGCAATCAGGGTTGAATGGCACCGAACGCATTTCGCTTTTTGACCGGGTTGTAGGTCTTCCATCTCGTGCAACAAGTCACAGCTGGGGCACGAGATGATGTTGTTCAGGTCATAAAGCGATTTAGTCATTGTTTTCTCCGGCAAAGCTGAGCGGCCTTAGGCGGTAACGCGACGAGTTTCCGTTCGATCTGTGGTCTGTTGGTTCGGCAACCATCTCCAAACCCGTCGTTTCTGTTCGACAGGTCAGGGAAGTGATTTCCGGTGTTTCTTCGGCCAGCGGGCCAGGGCATCGGTTGAGATGAGATCGTTGACCTGGACCAAATCAACCGGTTTGCTGAAGGGCGGGCCCGTCATTTTTTGACATATACGCTTTCCAGAAAGTCCTTTACGTCACTGACGCTTTGTTCGGTGTTCTCCATGTGCACCATGTGTCCGACATCAGGGTAAACCTTCAGTGTGGCGCTGGGTAATTCCTTCTCGAAACGGTAAGCAAACTCGACCAGCGCAACAGGATCTTTTTCACCCCAGAGGATCAACGCCGGAAGTTTCAACTTTTCAAGACCGCTTACATTTACATATGCGTGCATGGAGTGCGCCCGCAGCTGGGTCATTGCACCCCGGTTCTTTTCATAGCGCAACAGATTGTAGACCCTGTCGATAAGTGCCTCTGACATGGCCGACTTGTCATAAAAGTAATGGTCCAGCCCATCTTGAACGGCCGCACGGCTTTGCATCAGTGGCAAGATTGCCTGTGCAAATCCAAGTTCGGCCCACCAGGCAAGCTCTTTTTCCCCTTGAGGAATAAGGTGGTTTGGCTGCCGGTATCCGCCTGATGCGATGAGTATCAATGCCACTGGACCGTTTGGATCAGCTAAGGTGTAGCGCACCGCACTGTCGCCACCGATACCATGGCCGATCAGGGTGTAGTTTTTTAGATCCAATTCCTCGACGATATCACCAATAAACGTCGCAAATCGGGTCGGGCTATAGTATTCGCCGACCAAGGGGTCCGTCAGCCCGTGCCCTGGTAGATCGACTAGATTGATCCGGTAGTCGTCTTGCAGATCAAGCAACCAGGGATTCCAGTCATCGACCGAGCCACCTGCGCTGTGAATGAACAAAAGTTCGGGTCCGTCAGGATTGCCCAACGTCCGATAGTTCACCTGCATTGAACCTTTTAGCGTTAAGGTTTCGTACGCGTATTGCGACAACGCTTCCCTCGGCAGGCCGGGCACGACCTTGGCCGACACCCAGGCAGATACGCCGCCCAGGACCACGACGGTGGCTGCGATAGCATAAACGAATATCTTCAGCGTTTTTTTCAAGGTCGATGTCTCGCTATGTGTCGAACGCGGCGCGGTGCACGACGGCGACAACCGGTTCGTAAGGTCGAGAAGACACCTAACGTTCGAATTTATCTCAGGTCAGTTAGTCACCGTGACTCACGCGTACACACCACGGTGCGAACATGGTCGCGAAGCCGCTTGGAAGTTAAGTCTGGATTTTGAACGAACTCGTCGAGGACCGATCTTGAAAATACAGATCAATGTCAGACGCTGAGGGTTTCGAAGCCCGCTAAGATTCAGCGTTCAGCGCATTTTTAAACCTGCCAACACCAATCCTGCAGCAATGGCGTCGATCAACTCGTCAGAGCAGTGCCATTTTTTGATGTCGACTGCGAAGTGATCCCCAAAACCGGGATAGAGGTTTTCCAGTTCCTCCAAGTCATCTTGCGCGTCCCGCACACGTCCGAGTCGAGCGAGTATCGACGCCCTAAACACATAGGACCAGTGGAAGCCGGGACTGAACAAAAGCACGGCTTCGCGCAGGGCGGTATCCAGATCCCCTTCCAACAGTGCCTTGCTCATAGGGACAGCGTGGTACCAGCCGGGATGTGTTGGGCTTAACTCCATTGCCCGAGCCACCAAAGTCTCACCCAAGTCTTTTTCGCCGATCAGCCAGTAACACGTTCCCAAATCGGCGAGCGCATCAGCATGGCCTGGGTTCAACTTGAGCGCCCGTTCTGCGGTGACACGGAAAGCCACCCTATCACCCGCGTGAAAATGGGCGCATGCTAAAAACTGATGGCCCATGGTGCTTTCCGGGTCCAGACTCAATGCATGCACCGCTGAATCAGTTGCGCGTTCGAGCGCGGATTTCTCCGCGTCGATAGTATTGTAGCCAAACCGATACTCATCAAGCTGTATTCCGGCCAATGCTGCCCAAGCATCGGCATAACTCGGATCAACTGCTATCGCTTTTTCCAGTGCGTCTCGGGCGTCGGCATGTCTGTCTGTCTGGTGGCGCGCGTAGTTGTCATAAAACTTCAAAACAGCTGAATAGGCGTCCAGCGAACTCGTTCGGGATGAAATCCCCACGCTGCCCACACGACCGACCGAACCATAACGATCAGCTATTCTTGCGGCCATCGTTTCCGCGATATTGTCCTGAATATCAAACAGGTCCGTAGCGGTAAACGCCTGTTCGAATGTTTCTGCCCAAAGGTGACTATCCTCGGCAGCATTGATGAGCTGGGCCGTAACACGCAGGTTATTTTCGGATTTCCGAATACTGCCTTCAAAAAAATAATCTATGCCCAACTCGTCGCGCATGGCCTGCAGATCGAAATTCTCGCCTCGAAAGCGCGACACGGAATGTCGGGAAATCACTGAAAGCTCACGAAATCGGGCAAGCGACGCGATGAGTTGCTCTGTCAGGCCATTGGCAAAGAATGCTTCGGATGAATCCTGCGAAAAATTGTCCAGTGGCAGTATCGCGATAACCGGACCGCGCCTGACGTTTTCAGCTATGGTCTTTGACGCAGGCAGCGAATGGTCCGCCTTGTCGTGCGTTTCGAACACGGGCATATAGCTGCCGGTCGGCATCGAAATCCGTATCGTGTCATTGGCTCCGTCTTCCAGATAGTAAGTCTGCAACGCCAGCCGTAGCCGGCGGGCCTCCACCCGGACGATGGTGTCCACAGACGGATCAAAGTCGTCCTGTCGGTCGAAAACATCCAATCCGATCGAGTAACCGCCCAATTCTTTTTGACGTCCGGCCAGTGCTTCGGTCACAATATAAGACAGAAACCTGCTCAGACGTTTCGACCGCACGAACTGATTACTGGACAAGATGCGGCTCAACACCTCCTCTATCTCCGCTTTCGGTAACCCCGAAAACGTGTCAATGTGACTATTGTCCATCGCGCAGTTTCCCTATTCGATTCGATCCATTTTACACCATCCGCGCCGAGCAGGCTCATCCGCTTTGCTTTCGCATCATTTGGATTGGGCAAGAACGTAAGAATTCCATAGGGAGAACACCCAAATATCTGGCCTTAAAAACCTTTTTTGTTGACGGTTCACCGTGAAAAGCCGGCGTTTTCAACGCCGTCCAATTTCAACGACCATGTAGTATCAGCGCCCCCGATGTCAGGGAAATCGGCGCAGGTTGCATCGCCAAAACTCACCGTGACTCACTCACACAAAGACAAAGTGTCTGGCACGCTATTGGCACCCGCGCAGATTTCTCAAACAAAAACCGTAGCCAGAGCTTGACGCGGGCCAGCAATCGCGCGTGTGCCCGAGCAACAGATTACCGATGAACCAACAGAGGGTAGGACTTTGATGACAGGACTTGTGTTGCCGCAATCCGTTGCAAGCAGGAGATTCAGTCTGTTGCTATGCGGACTGGTTATTATGCTGCTTGCAGCTCCTCTATTTGGCGAGACTGCTCGAGGTCAGAACGAACTCGGCATCCTGTTTTCGATCATAGTCATCGGATTTGTGATCGCGTCGCAACGGCTACACTCAATCGCCCTTATGCTGGCATGCGCCTGGTTATGTCTGACATGGATTTTTGGCCTGCAGTTTCAGGCCAACGCTGTTCTGTTGGGGCTTTGCATCATCACAGTTTACAGTGTGCTTTGTTACACGTTGACTGCGCGCCGGGTGACTGTTGAGGTTTTGGCAGCGGCAATTGCTGCGTATATCCTGTTGGGCATTATCTGGGCGCTCATATTTGATTTGCTCGAAACCAGCAGCCCTGGCTCTCTGCATCTTACCCCTGATGGTATCGAAGAACCATGGAGTGCGATCCTTTATTTCAGTTTCGCAACGCTCACGACACTGGGTTACGGTGATATAGCCCCGGTGTCACTTACCGCACGCTCGTGGGCTGCCGTCGAAGCGATGAGTGGATCCTTGTATCTAGCGATTTTGATAGCCCGCCTTGTAAGCATGTATCAAAGCGAGGCGGAGTGATCCGCCCGGGCGGGGTGTTCTGGATCATAAACCCACTTAACTTTCGTAGCCAATCTGATCCTGTCGCATATTGGCTTGCTCTCGGAGTATTCGCCTGTCAGAGGCTTAGACGTTTCATCCTCCGATGAACGATTGTGTGTGTTTTGCAATCTTTCCAGATTTCGGATTTGGGCAACTTTCCGAGATTCAAACGTACCACTTTCGATCTGTCTGAACCGCGCGAGCCAGTCTTGGATTAGTCGGGCTTTCTGGCTCAGGGGGGGCGCAGAACCATGTGACTCACTGTGACTTACTGCTGGGGATCTGCCGTCTCAGATAGGTTGTCGCCACAGTTTCGAAATCAATTCGAGGCGAACCGCGACCTTGGATTTACAGCGCCGTAGTCCCGACAATCGCTTTGCACGGTCGGCCAGCAGCGCGCGGAAAAGACGGAGAATAGTCATGAAGCCCAACAAACAAGCGGCCATCCGGCTGTTGCTTGTCATTTTCGTTGCCTGCTGTGTTGCGGGTTGTTTGCCCGAAGAAGAAACGGAAGCCGAAGAGGCACCGGCGAGACCCGTATCCTACGTTAGTCTCAAGCGCAGCGATCCGAGTTTAGCCACCCTTGTTGCCGGATCAGTAGAGTCCTGGAAAAAAGAACTGGTTGGGTTCCAGGTCGGCGGACGAGTTTCCTCTATGCGCGAGCCTGGAACAAATATCCAAGGTCGCCTTTTTGGTGAAAATGGCGTCGTCGTTGAATCCGGAACCGTCATGGCGTCGATCGAAAACGATCGTTACCTGGCGCGCGTAAGTGAGGCTGAGGCCAAGGTTGCCGGGGTTCTGGCCGAAGCCGAGGTGGTGCGTACTGATATTGAGCAGACCATTCCCAGCCAGGTGCGCGAAGTGCAGGCTGAGTACACTCGGGCAAAAGAAGAGTTCGAGCGTCAGGATGAGTTGTTAAAGCGCGGCAGCGGCACTCGCAAGAATCTGGAGGTTGCGCAAGCTGAACTCGAAGCGGCGGATGCCCGACTTGCACAGCTGAAATCCCTAAGGGCTGAAAAAACGGCTCAGCTTGCAGCCATTCAGGCCAATGTGCAGCAAGCGAAGGAAGCGCTCCGTCAGGCAAACCTCGATCTTGACGACACAAAGCTCTACTCGCCCTTCAACGGGCAGATATCCAAGGTGCACGTCATTCCAGGTGGCTATGTGGAACGTGGGCAGCCTGTGGTCACTGTACAAATGATGGATCCGATGAAAATTCAGGTCGCAGTATCGCCTGATGTGGACCGAGAGGTGAATTTCAACGATCTTGTCAATGTCTATGTTGACGGCAGTGATGAACCGATTCAGGGGTGGGTCTGGAACAAAGACACTGTCGCCGATGCGTCCACGCGCACGTTCATGGTGACTTTGCTTGTGCGCAATCGCCGTATTGAAACTAAGCCGACAGGTGAACTTGCAGACGGTGGCTACGCAACCATCGACGCGCTTTGGAACCTCGAGTCCGAGTCAGGTGATGGCACCGGACCCTTTTTCATCAACCAGGAGGCCCTGCATCAGGACGACGAAGGCTATTTCGTTTGGAAAGTACAAGAGTTGTCGATCCCCGATCTGGACAGACCATACGACCCCGTTTTCAAGGTGCAGAAGGTACGACTGAACCCGGGTGATCGCCAGATGCGGTTCTTGCAGGTGTTCACCTATCGTGAGTTGGCTGATCTAGGACAGCTTGATCCTGCCCTTGACCTGTTGACCGGTCAGTTGCCTGCCACGGTCCAGGATGGCGACACCGTGTTATTCTCACGAAAACGCTGGCAATTGCGACCGGGGCAGTTAGTTCGCGTGGATCTGAGGCAAGGGCGTATGCCAGCAGGCTATTACGTTCCCGCGCAAGCGGTCGTGAAAAGCGGCAACTCACATCATGTTTTTGTCGTCGAAGAGCAATCTAACGGAGAAGAACAGGCCACGAAAGTGACTGTCGAACTTGGACCCGCCTTCGGAGCGACGCAAGCGGTATCTGCGGATCAAGAAGGTGCCCTGCATAAGGGGCAAAGGCTGATCACTGAAGGAGCCCATTTCCTTCGTGACGGCGATCGTGTGAATGCCGCGTTTGAGCAGGAGGACCTGCAATGAATCTTCCCAAGTTTGCACTTGAACACAAGCCCGTCATATTTGGCTTTGCATTGGTTCTTTTCTTTTGGGGGCTTTCCGTTTTCCTGGATGCGCCAAGACGTGAGGACCCCGAATTTACGGTTCGTGAAGCTCTTGTCATCACTGATTGGCCAGGAGCAACCGCCCAACAAGTCGAAGAGTTGATTACCGACAAGGTTGAAATTGCCGCTGCAAACATCAAACAAGTTCGTCGCGTACAATCATGGAGCTCTGTCGGCCGCTCTGTTGTTCAGGTTTCCGGTGTTGATGAAGCCGCTGACATTCAAGAAGTCTGGACCAAGTTGCGCGCAGAGATGAGTCTGCTCGCCCCATCGTTGCCCCAGGGCAGTACGCCACCGGCCGTCGATGACAATTTTGGGAATACCGCGGCACTGATCCTCGCGATTTATCAGGATCCGGACACGTTGGATACGCGGCAATATTCGCCAAGCGAAATGGAAGCTTTTGCCAAAAAACTGCGCGACAGTCTGATGGATCTCCGGCCTACCGAAGCCGATGCGGAAGGCAAGCTTGTGCCCATCACGACCGAGCCGGCCTATGTCGCACGTCTTGATATTTACGGCGCGCAACGTGAGGTAATTTACCTTGAGGCGGACGCTGGTGTCTGGAGCCAGCTTGCGCTCACATCAACCGAGTTGCAGGAGTTGCTGCGACAGCGAAACGTCGTCGCCCCTGCTGGCGTTTTCAATACGGCCAGTGATCGGATTCACACCCGGATATCAAGCGATCTGGATGCGACACGCGAGATTGGCGAAGTTGTTGTCGGCCGCGTGGCGGCGGGCTCGGAGTCACCAGAACGCCGGACATTGTCTGAATTCCAGCGCGATTTGCAGGCGGGCGAAGGCGATGGCGGTCAACCAGCCGCCTACGAAGTGCCCGTCCACCTTCAGGATCTCAGGATCAATATAAAACGTGGATACGCAGACCCACCTGAAACGCTTGTTCGTTTCGGCGACAACGCAGTGTCCTCCGACGCCATCGTATTGTCGTTCACCATGAAACCGGGCCAGAACATCACCTGGCTGGGTGACGAGGTTGATCGGCTGTTGGCCACGGCGAACAGCTCGTTTCTGCCGCCTGACATTCTGATTGAAAAGGTCTCGAACCCACCGTTTTTTGTACAGAGCAAGATTGACGACGTCGTCAGCAACCTGGTTCAGGCGGTTGGGCTTGTGTTGTTGATTTTGGGCATGCTTGCCGGGTGGCGCGTGGCTATTGTGACCGCTGCGTCGATCCCCTTGATTATGCTGAGCGCATTGGCATTGATGCGTCCCTTCGACATTCAGATTGAGCAGATGTCACTGGCGGCATTGATTGTCGCATTGGGTCTGCTCGTCGACAACACAATCGTGACCTGCGAAAACACCACACGGGCGCTCAATGAAGGCAAGCCAAGGAAACAGGCCGTTATCGATGGCTGCAATCAAGTCGGTGGTTCGTTGCTGTGGTCGTCGTTGACTACAATTGGGGTGTTTATCCCGATGGCCTTTGTTCTACCGGGCGATCTGGGTGAGTACATCTTCAGCCTGCCGGTGGTTGTTACGCTGACTTTGTTGATCAGCTGGCTTTGCGCGATGACCATGACGCCGATACTAAACTACTACATTCTGGCGCCAACTGATGGCCGACTGCCCATTCTGGCGCTTTTCGACTGGATCCGTCGAAAGCTGGGCATGACGTCCAAAGCCGGTCGCAACGCAACTCAGCCTGTGCCGGCAAAGGGGAAAAGCCTGTTTGCCCGGATCAGCCAGGTCGCGATTGTAGGACGGATTCCAACGATAGTTGTGGCGTTTTCACTACTGGCAGCAGCACTAATGCTACCGGTCAAACCATCGTTTTTTCCGTTTTCGGATCGCAGTCAGTTTGTCGTGGATATCTGGTTGCCTGAGACGTCACCGATCTTTCGAACCGACGCGACGGCGCAACGCGTTGAGGAACTGGTAAAGCGACTGAACGCTACCACCTGGCAAGACGGCGAATGGGTGCCGCTGACGAATGACAAGGGCGAGCCGCAAAACCGGCTCAGCAATATGGTCACTTATGTGGGAACAGGCGGGCCGCGATTTTACGTTGGTTTGAACCCCGGACCGACTGCTCCGCATTACGCCACATTGCTGGTAAACGCGCGCAACCGTGATCAGGTCAGTACCTACCTAAAAGATATCCGCCGCGCAGCGTGGAGTGGTATCGGTTCTCCGGGCGAACCTGCCTATGTTCCGCCGATCGTCGGTGCAAGGATTGTTCCCAAGCAGCTTGTCATGGGCACGCCCGTATCCTCACCCATTGAGTACAGGCTTACCGGGCCTCGACAGGCTAATCAGAAAGTGCTTGGCCACTACGGAGAAAAGCTGAAGGCCATATTGCTCGACAGCGGGTTGGTTTGGGACGTACATGATAGCTGGGGCGCACATGGCTTGCAGTTTGACGTCGATCTGAACCTTGACCGGGCCAATATGGCAGGTGTGACAAATGAAAGTGTCGCAAACACCCTGAATGCTTATTACAGCGGCGCTTATCTGACGGACTTTCGAGAGGGAGACAAACAGCTACCCGTTATGTTGCGCCTGCCAGAGGATCAGCGGCGCGAACTGAACGACTTGCGCAGCGCTTATGTTGAGGGCTTTGCTGGCAAGGTGCCGCTGAATTCGGTCGCTGAATTCAACCTCAGCCGTGTACCGACACAGATTACACGTTATCAGCGTGAAAGAGTTCTGCGCATCCTGGCCAGACCGGAACCCGGCCTTCTCGCACGTGACATTCTGGCCAAAGTTAAGCCTGAGATTGATGCGATTGCTGCGGACTTACCATCGGGATACCGAATTGTGGATGGCGGGATTGAAGAGGAAGCCAATCGTGGTGAGCGCGCCAACTCTGTCGCCTTGGGTGTCGGCATCGTTCTGGTCGTCTTTTGCCTGTTGCTTCAGTACAATTCGGCCGTCAAGCCGTTGCTGATCATACTCACAGTGCCGCTGTCGATCATTGGTGCAATGATGGGCCTCTGGGTTCGTGGTGTTCCACTTGGGTTCATGGAAACTCTGGGGTTCCTGGCGCTGTTTGGGACCGTTCTGAATGCTGCGATTTTGATGATCGATTTCGTCGAACAACTGATCCTGGAGAAGCTGAAATCCGGTGAAGAACTGGCACCGCCAGGGGAACGATCCTATTGCGGCCTCACGCGTGATGCGTTCCGCGCGTGCCTGGTTGAAGCCGGCGAAGCCCGCATGATGCCGATCTTTATGACAACCGCAACAACCGTTGCAGGGCTGATGTCATTGATGTTTGGTGGCGGGCCGTTGTTCATGGGTCTTGCCACGGCTTTTGCGGCTGGCCTGGTGGTCGGAAGCGCAATTACACTTCTGGTTTTGCCGGCACTAATTGCGCTGTTCGTGGAAAACTTCCGCTATCAGATGGTAGATCCGGAAACAGTCCTTTCGGATGCCGGCCTTCCGGATGAACCAGCGGTTGCATCATAAAAATAAGGGGAGAGCGGCTTGGCTGCACCCAGTGGAACAGTAGGCGTGCAGGAAAAACGTGAAGACTAATTGCCTGCGCTGAGATGGCGATTTCGGAGCCACCGGCGGAGTGCGGGTCAAGGAGAAACGATCATGTCGTCTGAACACGGAGAGGCGCACAATCACCCGTTTGAAAGAACCGCTCGGAAGACTCTGGTTCCGGATGAAGAACGTCGTCTAGCCGCAATTCTGGCGGCGGACGTGGTCGGTTTCAGCAGCCTTATGGAAGCCAATGAACCGCAGACATTCGCGAATATTAAGCACCTCTTCAATGAAGTCATCGAACCGAAAGTTCAGCAGCACAAGGGACGTGTCTTTAGGTTCTGGACCCATTAATTTGGTTGCCGTCATCTCGGCTGCGTGATTCAAACCCCTGAGTTTCAGGGGTATAACATGAGTAATCTATT
>NZ_JBQFOD010000027.1:0-13106 GCF_056533095.1 Ruegeria sp. H3
ATGACAGATGCCCAAAGGTATTCCTTTCGGCCATCGCTCTAGCAGCTACCGTACTGTTCTGGCTGTAAATCAATGAGTCTGGAGCCTAGGCACTCCCGGCTATGCTCATCAAGGATATTCAGCCTCCGAAAGGCTTTGCCATCTTCAGATATGCTGCCTCTCGACCGAGTTCCGGAAAGAGCCCCAAAGCAGACATTAGATTTTAGGCGCACTCGAGCGGTCAATAAAAAATGCATTTGTTTCCCAATTGACCGAGGAAATCATCGAAATGGCCAAGCTCATTCCCAAAAAGACAAAGAGCGAATGGCGTGACATGCATTCCAAAGATAGTTTTTTTACCTACCCTTCGTAAGAGTATGTTCCCGGTAGTTTCATACAGCCCAAACAACGTCGGTTGTCTAAATTTTTTTGTTTTCAATACAGTAAGTCGCTGTATCTTGAGGAGAAACGACCAGCGTTCGGACTCTGGAGATTTCACAATGGAATTGATTACAGAACAGCTTCGTACCTTTCCGATCATGGCACTGTTTCTTTGTCTGGGTCTTGGATATAGCGTCGGAAAGTTTCGGGTTGGAAAGTTTGAATTAGGGGGCATTGCCGGCACATTGTTGGTGGCGGTCTTTATCGGCCAGATCGGCGGTATCAACCTTAGCACCGATGTTCAGAATGTGTTCTTTTCCCTCTTCATATTTATGGTTGGTTACAACGGCGGACCTCAGTTTTTTGCGGCCTTGAACCGAACTGCGCTGACCAAGTTACTGGCCGCGTTTATGATGACCCTCTGGGGGTTGTTTTTTGTTATTGTTGTTGCACGGCTGGCGGGCTTGGATAAAGGGCTAGCAGCGGGGTTGGCAGCTGGTGGCCTGACGCAATCAGCAATCATTGGCACGGCTGGAAACGCCATCGATCTGCTTGGGCTCGCCGCTGATGAGGCGGAAAAATTGAAAACCAACATCGCCGTAGGATACTCGGTTACTTACATCTTCGGCTCGATCGGCCCGATATTGGCAGTTAGTGTCATTCCAATCATCATGCGTGTCGACCTACGGCAAGAAGCGATTAAGCTGGCTCAGAAACTCAGCGGCGGCGGTCGCAAACTAGAGGAAGGTGAGTTCCTTCCGATGAACCGGTTCGACGCCCGCGCCTATCAGGTAATTGCTGATGCAAGCATTGCCGGAAAATCCGTCAAGGATATCGAAAGTGACTATGATGGCGATCTGATCGTCGAACGGTTACTCCACGATGGCGCTCCTGTGGATCCGACCCCTGAAATGGTAGTCAGTGCCGGAGACGTTGTGGTCGTCTCCGGCCTCGTTGCGACTTTGACCCAGTTCGAGGGGAGCGCCAGTGGTGAAATCGGAGAGTATCCTCCTGAACTGACAGTTGTAGAGGAACGTCGCAACGTCGTGGTCACCAACCGCAAACTGACCGGCAAAACCTTAGCAGAGTTGCGCGAGGCACTGACGGCGGATCAAAGGCGCGGTGTTCATATCTCAAAGATCAACCGCATGGGCCATGATGTCCCCGTCCTGCATGACACTGAGATCCACGCTGGGGACGAGATCAGTATTGTCGGTCACAAGGACGACCTAAACCGAGTTGCCAAACTTGCGGGCTATGTGCCGCCTTCGGCCTCAGTCACCAATTTCATTGCATTGGGGATCGGCGTAGCCATCGGCTATCTGATCGGCGAGATCAGCTTTGTCATCGCAGGAACGAAGGTGGCTTTGGGGTCCGGCCTCGGTTGTCTGATTACAGGATTGATCATCGGCTATTTGCGCATCCGGCAACCCAAAATCGGCGGTATTAACCGTGGGGCCGCGAATTTCCTTCAGAGCTTTGGGTTAGCTGTGTTCGTTGGCGTCGTTGGCCTCAATGCAGGCCAACCCGCACTAGAGGCAATCCAGGAATATGGGATCACACTGCTGCTTTTGGGTGTTGTGGTTACATTGATGCCCATGATCGTGCAGTTCCCGATCAACTATTTCGCCCTGCGTATCAAGAATCCGGTTGAGGCCTGTGCGGTTGTGACCGGTTCACGCTCGGGCAATCCAGGATTTGCGACACTCTTGGAAAAAGCCGGGAACTCAACACCCACACCTGCCTTCACCATGACCTATGCCGTGGCCAATATCTTCCTCACACTTTGGGGACCTTTGGTTGTGGCTTTCGTTCCGTAGGTCAAACCGGAAATAGACACGACAATCTGGATCATGGCTTAGAAGGGTGAGATCAGCATGTGTGGCAATCACCAC
The DNA here is from genome assembly GCF_056533095.1 of Ruegeria sp. H3. NCBI lineage: Bacteria > Pseudomonadati > Pseudomonadota > Alphaproteobacteria > Rhodobacterales > Roseobacteraceae > Ruegeria > Ruegeria sp. H3. The sequence goes on from NZ_JBQFOD010000027.1 coordinate 2,256, forward strand.
GCTGATCCGCTTCTCAACGCTGTTGCTAGATCTCAACCATGCAAAGGCAGTCCCTTCGAGGCACGGTAGGCTTGTACGTAGCCAGTGGCCACCGCGCGCACTGCTCTTCCAATCTGGCGGTAAGCACTATCATCCAAATTGGCGAACGATACCCGCGCCGACCAGTTTGGTGCGTCAAAGCCCGATCCATTCAACAACACGATCCCGTGGTCCTGAGCCAATTTGAAGGATATATCGAGCGGGTGGACATTCTCTTTAATCCACTCGACCACCTCTTCGCCCACGTATTTACGAAGCCAGAACTCGAAATCGATAATACCGTAGTATTTGTCAAACAGCGGGTTGTCAGGAACTTCGATACCCATCCCCTCTACTAGCTCGTCAAAGCGATGTTTCAGAATACCCCAGCAGAATTTCTGATAGGCCTTCTCTTCGTCCATGAGCTCGACCAGTGAGAACAAAGTCATCATCACCTGTTGTGGCAGCGATAGACCTGCGGTGTGGTTCAGCGCAACATCGCGGCTGTCGGCCACGATCCGGTCGATGAACTTGAATGAGGATGGATCAGGCGTCAGCGTTTCGTAGCGTGCGTTGACGACGGCCTTTGTTTCGTCCGAAGCGTCCGCAATCATCTTGTCGAAGATGTTGTTCTCAGCCACCAAAATCGCGCCTAAACGCCAACCGGTGCACCCAAAATACTTGGAGTAGGAATAAACCCCGATGGTGTTCTCAGTCAGGTGCCCCAGGATCGATTGAAAGTTTGGAACGAAGGTCCCGTACACATCGTCAGTCAAAATGATCAGGTCCGGGCGGCGGGTCTTTACGAACTCTACAAGCCGAGCCGAGACCTCGGGGCTGATAGCAACTGAAGACGGGTTGCCCGGGTTGACCAGAAAGAGTGCTTTGACTTTCGGGTCGGACAGAATTTCGAAATCTTCGTCGTTCAGTTGAAAGTGGTCCTCTTCCCTCGAAGATACATCCACTGTGTTCAGCCCATAGTCTTCAAGGACCGGCATCTCCAGATAGGGCGTGAAAATCGGTGTACCCAACGCAATCGTGTCACCGGCATTCAGCAATCGCTGGTTCTTGAGCGCTTTGAAGATGTAACACATAGCTGCGGTTCCACCCTCAACTGCGTAGATATCGAACTTCGCATCCGGTCGGTGCCCCGCGCACATCGCCCACATAACATATTCGTGCACAATCGCTTCGTTGTGTTCCATGCAACGGTCGGGCATCGGATAATGGTCGCCGACAATACCGTCAGTTAACTCGAGCACGAAATCGTCGGGCGTAAAACCAAATTTCTCAATCGCAAAATCAACGACGGCCACCAAAGTCTCCGCACCGGGAGGGCCGTTTCCTTCAGCCGATTTGGCGCAGTACGTTTTGAGCCGGTCATAACAGCCTGGCCCTTGCGGCATCCCAGCCAGACCGACCTCCGGCTCATTCCGATGGTGCTGAGCTTCCGTCATGGCGAACTGCCCTAGCAGGAAAAATGCCTCCCGCGCTTTGGTAGCGATCCAGTTGGGGTTCCCTCGACCGGCATTTAGGTATGGCAAAGCCATCTGCCGCGCCTCTTTTTGCGCCAACTTGATAAGTTCGTCTTTGATTTGGAAAGGACTTAGGTTCTCAAATTTATGCAGGTTGAGCGATTCTGACATGACATCAAATCCTTGCGCTAAAACAGATGACGTAGTTTAGCGGATCGTATGCAAGACAATGTGTCAATTAAAACAACACTAATTGAAGGGACTACTAATCCTCCCCCTGTGAAGTGGCCCACCCATATAGTTAGGAAACGGAGGATCAAATATGGGTATCAAGCGACACAAACCAGAAGAGATCATCACGAAGCTACGGCGGGTTGAGATGCCATGCGGCCAAGGCATGCCGCATGTTGATACAACGGAGGCAATTGCAGATACTGGAGCAGACATTCAACCGCTGGCGTAAACAGTATGGCGGAATGGGAACCGACCAACTGAAGGAACTAAAGCGGCTTCAGAAGGAGATTGACCAAGTTGGAGCAACCAAGCAGTTGAAACTTGGCGTATTTTCAACCGCACTATTTGTAACGTTTTAGCTGGACCTTGAATGCGATACACGCCTCAACCGATTTCCGGCCAATGTCTATGCTCACGCCTTATGACCAAATTGGACTCTGTAGAAGCGTCAGGGGATCCGTATCTGATTGATTGGCGTCAGCGACAACGGATCAAAGCGCATCAAAGGCTGCCGTGAAACCCGCTAATGACACAGGCACTTCAAGCGTTTGTCCACCATCCAGCGTATAGAGCGAGATTTGCACCGTGTTACTCTGTTTCATCTGATCCACAATCCCCGGCCCAAGTGTCAGGGGTACCACACAACCGAAATTCTGGCAGGTTCGCATCGGAAGATTCCACCGGGGGCCACCGTCGATGGACAGTGAAACACCCTTGGTGATGTCCAACCCAAATGGCACGATCACAATACCCGAGGCCGCGCCTTCGGCGTTTCGCTGCAGCTCAACCCGCAGCAGTAGGCCGGACTGGTTCTGCAGGTTCAGGCTTTGGCTCATGGCGCATTGCCGTTGATCAGCCTCTTGGGTGCAGTTCACTGTCCAGCTTTGATATTGCGTGGATGTCGTTTCTGTCGTCTGTGCCGAGCCCATGCCCGACACCGCGACAAGAGCGCCGCCGCCCCACGCCAGAACCCTGGATATGTTGATCATTCAGAACCGAACCTGCAAGCCTAATGTGGCTTCCAGTTCGTAACTATCCCCAAGATCATCAAGACCCGTCAGATAGTTCAGCGAACCAGAAAGCTCGTAACGTTCGTTCAGGATCATACGCGCGCCAAGGCCCAGTTCAATGCCGGTATCGTCGATCTCCTCGTTGAACTCCATCCCCCCGGCCGAAATCCGGGTGGTCGGGTCAAACTCGTGATAAAGGTTCACGACACCAAAATAGCTGCCGCTGCCGCGACTGTTGGCAAACCATTTGTTCGCGGACAGCCCAAGCCGTGCCAGTACGCTGTCGGCATCGTCAAAGACAACATTGTTGCCCGAACTGTCGGTGAAGTCATCCACATCCAGCGAGGCATAGGTCAGTTGCGCCTGAGGGATCAGGACCAGGCCTGGCTTAACCTCATAAGGGCGACCAACCTCAACCGAAATCGCGTATTGATCCGAGTCGATGTCGTTCTGTTCAAGCCCGGTGGAAGGATCGCGCGTATCGCTGGAGTTATCGTTGTACTGAAGCTGTGTGTCGACATAAAAGCCACGCGCGTCCAGCCAGGTAGCGCTAAGGGTCAGGCCCAGCGACGTCGTGTCGATATCACTGTTGCCCTGATCGGTCCGCACCGTGCTTGAGGCATCATCATAGCTGATCGCCACCCCACCGTAGAGCGCCCCATTGGCGAATTCGGACAGCAGCGTATCTGCCCCAACCGCTATCGTATAGGTGTCCGTCCGCACCGTGTTGATCCCTGCGTCCGACCGAACCGGCGCGATTTCGCTACGCCGTCCGGTGAGTTCCAGCCAGACCGGGGTATCCGGGTAGGACAGGACATCGCCATCGGTGCCAAAATCACGAACCCGCTGTCTGGTCGCATCCCCAGAAGGTGCAACAGCGGTTCTTGCGGCAGTGCGCGCCTGGAAACCGCGGACACGGTTCACTGATTGCAGGATCGAAGGCAAAGCCTCAAATGAGGCGATGCTAGATCCAACAAGGATCGGATTGCCGGACGCATCCAGACTGGACAGCACAAAGCTGCCGCTGCCAGTGTCGACAAGACGATAGCCAAAAGGACCCGCTACCACAATTTGTTCGCCGGTGGCTGTCTGAGACGTTCCATTCAGCGTGAAGATTCCATTTGACGCTCCCCCAACTTGGATAATTTCAATCCCATTGATGGTTTCGGCCCCGGCACCACCGATATTGTTGACCGACACAAAGGTCGTGCCCGAGGTGTCGCCTGCGATCTGAAGCATGTCGGTGGCCGACCCGTCACCGCCAAGTTCGACATCCAGCAGGATAGTTCCGCCAGTGCCGACAAAGTCACCACTGACAGTGATGACATCGCCCACCGATCCGTTCTGTGCCGAGAGCATACCGCCATTGGTGATATTCCCGGTCAGGCTGGTCGCTCCGGTATTCAGACGCAAACTGCTGCCTGATTGAACTGTAAGCCCGGTTCCGGCACCGCCATCACCCGCGGTCAGGCTGTTGTCGGTCAGTGTGATCGTCGAATTATTGGTAATCTCGATCACTTCGAAGTTGGTCACGTTTGCCCCAGCCAATGCACCGCTGCTGCCAAAGCGCAGCGTGTCGACAAAGCCGTCCCCGCTGGAGGAGTCGTCGCCACCGTCAAACAGGGTAACGCCGCTGAAATCACCTCCGGTGAAGTCTAAGGTATCGCTGCCATCGCCCAAGGTTATTGCACCCGTGACCGCAGCGCCCGAGTTTACGGTCACCGTGGCGTCAGACTGGTCATTGGTGATCGCCGTACCAGATGTGGCACTGACGGTGCTGCCTGAATTCAGGGTTATATTGACTGCCGTGCCAGCACCGGCCAGCGTCGCAATGCCTACACCTGTGCCGCCGGTTATAGCGCCTGATGTGGTGATGGAAATCGAACCCGAGCCCGTGTTCTGCGCAAATATGCCCGTGCGCCCACCGTTGGCGTTGACTGCGGTAATCGTTAGGTTAGTCCCCGCATTCCGCCCGTTAATCCCATCCGAAGAGGTGCCTGAAGCCGTTCCTGTGGACGTGATTGTCAAAGCGCCGGTGCCATTGTTACGCGCAGAGATGCCAATGTTTCCGCCACTTGTATCAACGGCAGAAATTGTCATATCGGTCGCCGTTCCGGCGTTGTTCGCGTACACCCCGGTACCGCTTGTCCCGATCACAACACCTGTAACCGTGATTGTCATCGCGCCCGTTCCTGTGTTGCGCGAGTAAATCCCCAAGTTCGCCCCCGCTATGACCGAGTTATTGGCATCCGTAAACGAAATGCTGTCACTGGAACGCAGATTGAACCCATTCCCGCTTGAGACCGTATGCCCAAACCCTGGCTGCGTTGTCACTATCAGAGGGGATGCGCCTGAATTCAGCGTAATGGTTGCGTCACCACCCGTTGCTGGACCCGAGCAAGAATAGGTTCCGCCCCCCGACGGCGTGCAACTGCCACCATATGCAGTGCGGCCATATGCGCCGACGACGGCAAGCGCCATGGATGAGGTCAGAAGAATATTGGATTTGCGAAGCGGAGCCGACAGGCTTTGATTTTTGGGCACGGGAGACAATTTCTTTGGACTGGTTACTGTCTCACCCTATCCAGTGAGCGGTACTTTTCCAAGGATCAAGTTAATTAAGTGTTAACACACTTCGCGATTCCACTTTGGCGCTCAATCTGTGATTGTTTGCCACGCATCTCAGGCAGCGGGAAATTCACCGTTTTTTGCCTTGATTAAGAGCTGCCTTAAGATCGCCTGTGCTGTCAAAATTCTACATGGAATGTGAAGCACAGCCGGAATTGTTATCGATTTCGTGACAATTTTCTCTTCCTTCAGGCTTTGTGCAAATAGAGTGCTGAATCCCGCAATCGCTACAAATGGCCGGTTAATGAAAATCCCGGCTTGGGAACAATCGCTTTGCCTGATCCCGCGGGTGCATTGCCCGCGCGGGATAGCGGGATCGTTTGAGCGTATCATCCGTGCGGGCAGCTTCGGTGCTCAGGGCCTCTGGCTGTGGATGCCCCAATTCGGACAGCTTATGCGATAAGTCCTGAATGTCCTGAGCAATCAAGTGCACGACGATCCCTTCGCGTTGCAGATACCCTGTCACCCGCAGCAAACGCGCCCCCATCACAATACGACGGAAGCGGTCATAAACCTTGGGCCAGACCACCACATTGCTGACTCCGGTCTCATCCTCCAACGTCAGGAAAATAACACCCGAGGCCGTGCCGGGCCGCTGGCGGGTGATGACAAGGCCACACACGCTGTACCGCCCCAGCGGCACCTGTTGCAAAGAGGCATGTGTGACCAATCCCGGCAATGAGGGGCGCAGCAGTTCCATAGGATGCGCCCGCAGGGTCAGACGGGTTGAGACATAATCCTCGACCACCTCTTCACCCAGTTGCATAACCGGCAGATTGACCTGCGGTTCGTGAACCATTTCTCCGTCGATTGGATCGTTGAACAACGGCAGAGGTTTCGGGCTTTGAATCGCCTTGACCTGCCAGAGTGCATCGCGCCGGGTCAGGCCCATATCCGAAAAGGCATCCGCCTCGGCCAGCCGCGTCAGCACATCTGGACGAAGCCCAGCACGCAGCCAAAGCGCCTCTGGGTCCGGGTAGCCATTGCCACGCGCGGCCACAATCCAACCTGCGTCTTCTTCCCTGAACCCCTTGATCTGGCGGAACCCCAGCCGCAGGGCCAGCGCGCCATCGGGGCGGCGTTCCAGAATATTGTCCCATTCCGAATGATTGACGCAGATGGGCCGCACCTCGACCCCGTGCTCACGCGCGTCGCGCACGATCTGGGCAGGGGCATAAAACCCCATGGGCTGAGAGTTCAGCAGCGCGCAAGCAAAGATCGCCGGGTAATGACATTTCAGCCAGGCCGAAACATAGGCCAGCATTGCAAAAGCGGCTGCGTGACTTTCGGGAAACCCATAATCGGCAAAGCCTTCGATCTGCGAGAAACAGCGCTCTGCCACCTCAATGTCATAACCTTTGTTCAGCATCCCCTTGATGAATTTATCCCGGAATGTGCCGATCGTGCCCATCCGCCTGAACGACGCCAGAGAACGGCGCAAATGGTCAGCCTCTTCCGCTGTAAAGCCTGCCCCGACCACCGCGATCTGCATCGCCTGTTCCTGAAACAGAGGCACCCCTAATGTGCGTGCTGTCACCTGCTCCAGTTCCGGGCCAAAGGGTTCCGGTTTTTCCTTCCCATTCCGTCGTCGGATATAGGGTTGCACCATATCCCCTTGGATGGGTCCGGGGCGAACAATGGCAACCTCGATCACCAGATCATAGAACTCGCGCGGTCGCATCCGAGGCAGAAAGTTCATTTGCGCCCGGCTTTCGACCTGAAAAACGCCGACCGCATCCGCGCGGCAGAGCATGTCATATGTGGCCGTGTCGCCCTGCGGCACCTTGGCGATGCTCAGATTCTCACCCTCATGCGCTTGCAAAAGATCAAAGGATTTACGCAGACAGCTGAGCATACCCAGCCCCAGAACATCGACCTTCAGGATGTTGAGCGCATCAATGTCATCCTTGTCCCAACAGATGACAGTGCGATCCTCCATCGCGGCATTCTCAATCGGGCACAGCTCATCCAGACGCCCCTTGGTGATTACGAAACCACCGACATGCTGAGACAAATGGCGCGGAAAACCGATGATCTCACCTATCAGGCGGAGGGTTTGCATCAGGCGACGATCGTCAGGGTCTAGCCCCAACTCTCGCACACGGTCCAGGTCAACGCCGCCATTGGTCATACCCCAGATCTGACCGGATAGCCCTGCGGTCACATCCTGCGATAACCCCATCACCTTTCCGACCTCGCGGATCGCCGCGCGGGTGCGGAAATGGATCACAGTGGCACATAGGCCAGCACGGTGGCGGCCGTATTTTTCATAGACCCACTGGATCACCTCTTCGCGCCGCTCATGTTCGAAATCGACGTCAATATCCGGCGGCTCGCCTCGGTATTTTGACACAAACCGTTCAAAAACCATGGCAATCTGACCCGGAGGGACATCCGTAATGCCCAAGAGGTAACACAGCACCGAATTGGCCGCCGACCCGCGCCCCTGGCAAAGAATACCTTGTGAGCGGGCAAACTGTACAATGTCATGTACGGTCAGGAAATATGCTGGGAACCGGAGGTCGGCGACCACCGCCAGTTCTTTGTGCATCAACTCGACCACCCTATCGGGCGGCTCATCAGGATAGCGGCGTTTTAACCCTTCACGCGCTAACCGTTCCAACCGAGCCTGAGGTGGCTCGTCTGTTGCGATCTCATCCGGGTATTCGTAGGACAGTTCACTCAGGTCAAAGCTGCAGCGGCTTGCAATCTCCAATGTGCGGTGCAGCGCGGCAGGATGATCCCGAAAGACACGCGCCATATCGGTGCCTGCCTTCAGCCGCCGTTCCCCATTGCGCAAGGCGCGCGTTCCTATCTGATCAATCGTAATATGTTCGCGCATACAGGTCAGCACATCGGCCAATTGTCTGCGACTGGCCCGATGCATCAGCACATCCCCCACCGCCACCATCGGCGCGCAGGCTCTTAGCGCCAGCCGGGCGCATTCGGCCAAATAGGCCTGATCGCTGCCATCATAGCGTGGCACCGCACCCAGAAAGACATGATTGGGAAAATGCCGCCGCATGGTCTGTATATCCGCTGCAGCCTTCTGCAAGCTGCTCTGAGGCAGCGCAATCAGCATTATGCCCTTGCACGCTGCCAGCAGATCCTGCGTATACAGCTCACAGTCCCCTTTATCCGCGCGTCGCTTGCCCAGGGTCAGCAATCGGCTGAGCCGCTTGTAAGCTGCCAGATCACAGGGCAGCGCCACCCAGTCCAATGAACTGTCGCGTAGCACCAGCCGACAGCCAACAATCAGCTTAGGCAATACCGGGCAATCTGGTCGGGCAAGGGCTTGCCTGTGCCCAACCTCCTGCCGCGACGATGAATCAACACATTGCTCAGACTGAATCTGCAACGGCTGCCCCGTCTGCCGCTTCAACTCTTTCAGAGCCGACCACGCGCGAACGACACCTGCCAGCGAATTGTGATCTGTCACAGCAATCGCGGACAACCCCAATTCAGCCGCGCGCAGCACCAGTTCTTCGGGATGTGACGCCCCAGTCAGAAAAGTGAAATTCGTGGTGACGCACAGTTCGGCATACCCGGTGCCCTGCGCATTGGCCTCCAGCGTATCACGGCGAAAGGCCTCTACCGGACGGTGGGTGCGGTTCACTTCGATCATGCGAACTCTCCCTGCACAAACCAGCCCGGATTCTGCGGCGTGTAAAACAGCCAGAGCCTGCGCCCTTGCAGGGTTTCCACCCGCCAGTAATCGCGCAGGCCAGAGCGCCAGCTTTCATCGGCCAACCACCATTCAGGGGCAATGCGCTCTGGTCCAGTCGCGAGGCTTGCTGTCAACGACATGCGCCGCCAGCGGAAACGCCTGGGTGGCTGTGGACCTGTTGCAGCAATCGGCTCGGGTGGGAACAGGCAAAGGGGGCGCGGGTGCTGGCTGCTCCACCCCCTTGAGGCTTCACAATAGGCTGCTGCCGCAATGATAAAGCTACGCTCGGGGATGTGGCTATCCGCCGGTAAAACCCGCTGAATATTCTCGAGCCCAACCCGAGTGCCTAGCCGGGTGATCAGGTCCTCTAACTGACCCTGCCCCCACCCCACAGCATGGCTGAGCTGTTGCACGGGTAGCTCTTCGACCTCCGCAGCCTCCAGCCGCAGCTGATCGATGCCAAACCCCGCATCTATTTCCCCTACCCCGCGTTCGAACAGCGGTAGGATACGATGAGGGGCGCGCAAGGGCCGGGCCAGACGCAGCTCAACCTGCTGATGCCCCTGATCTACCCGACGCAATGTCATGCAAAGCCTGCGCGCGCCCATCTCTTGCGCCTTCAGCTTGGCGCAGAGCTGCACCAACAGCCGATCAGCCCCCGCCATAACATCGGTCAGCAACCCGATCGGCTCTGGCAGGGTCATGCGCACGGCATAGCGGGGCGGATCGGCCAGTGGCATAATTTCTTCCGGCTGCGCTCCTAAGGCCTGATCCAGCCGAAGTAGCACCCCAGCCCCAAAGCGGCGCGCCAGTGGTGCGCGCGGGGCTGCGGCCAGCGCGCCGATTGTATGCAACCCCATACGCTGCAAAGTGACCGATGTCTCTTCATTCAGACGCAAAGCCGCCACGGGTAATGGGGCCAATGCCCCCAACATATCACCGATAGGTGCCTGCCCCTCACCGTAATGAGCCAGCGCCCAAGCCGCACCCCGCGTATCGCCGACCCCGATCTGCACCGACAGCCCTGCGCGCGCAAGCCGCCCGCGTAAATCGGCCAGCATCGCTGCCTCACCGCCAAACAGATGCGCCGACCCGGTGATATCCAGCACCAGCCCGTCGTCACCTTCCAGCCCCACCCAAGGGCAATATCGCATCGCCCATCGGCGCAGAATATGTAGAAAGCGCAAGTCTGACTGAGGATCAGCGATACCGCTTTGCAGGGTCGGGCAAAAAGCACGCGCATCCGCATACGCCATACCCTTATGCAGCCCTTGCTCTGCCGCCGCGACATTCATGCAGTAAATGCGATTGGCATTCCGTTGCTTGAGGGTCAGAACAAAAGGTCCGTCCATCGGGCACTGACGCAAAACCCGGTCAGTCGCCAACCGGGGAAACCACAATGAAATGATGCGCCGCTGCATCTCATCGAACATGTTAGCTTCCGTGTTCTTCTTTTGTTCTTTTTAAGTTTCTCCCTTTACGGAGTCGAGTCTTACGATCACGTGTAGACAAGCCCTGATGCGTCGATGTTTGATTTCGATGCGAACAGTCTATTTGACTGTTTGTGGCTCGACGTGGCTGTTTGGATATTGGTTGCGGGAGCAGGATTTGAACCTGCGACCTTCAGGTTATGAGCCTGACGAGCTACCGGGCTGCTCCATCCCGCGACACTTTTGTTGGCCTATCGCTTACGCTACTTGAGGCCTTGCGTTGGTCTACCGCCTATTCGGCTACTTGAGACCGGGTAGTGTTCTTTTCATCGTATTAGAGAGATATGGGCTTTTACTAGGTTTGGCGGTGACCTACTCTCCCGGGGCTT
>NZ_JBQFOD010000028.1:0-12443 GCF_056533095.1 Ruegeria sp. H3
TAGATTACTCATGTTATACCCCTGAAACTCAGGGGTTTGAATCACGCAGCCGAGATGACGGCAACCAAATTAATGGGTCCAGAACCTAGGCGTGAAACCAAGAGACGCTCACTATCCATTGTTGGTTTCCTCTAACGAACGATCTTGAATTGTTTTAGGAACCATTTTGCGAAAGAATTACCGCGAGCAGTTGAATCGCCGAAAACATCAGTCGATGATTATAAGAAAAACGAACACTTGTCTCAAACTGATCTAAACCAATTTGCGCAGCAACGCCGTTAACTTTCCACGTTGATTGCGGAACTTGGCCTGCAATCGCAAGGAGCATGGGCAAGTATGACTTCTCGGTACAACCAGCGCTAAACCGGTCTCTGTATTGCGATGAAATGTGTCACATTCTTCCCATCATCCAAAACCGGGCGCAACTCACATTCATGGACAAAACGTTCACCATTCTTCCGATAATTTGTGATGCGGACTGTTCCCGATTGGCCGTTTTTTATTAGGTTTCTGAAGTGGTCAATCGCTTCTGGCTCGGTATCAGGGCCTTGCAGTAGCCCGAGACTACGCCCCGCTACGTCTTCAAGCCGATAGCCGGTATGGGACTCAAATGCGTCGGACACGTAGATAACAGGAACGCCCGGTTGAGCGAGGCAAACAACCGCTGAATGCGAACCGATGGCTTCGCTTGCACCTTCTTCTCCGCGATCCTTTACAAACCGTTTAAAGTCACTTTGTTCCATCGAGTCCCCTATTTCTGTTCGGCAGAGACAATCGCTTCAACCAATTGTACCAACCTCAACTTTTCGTTCACGTCTGCGAGTTTCACGAATGAACTAACCAAACGGGCCAGCAAGTCTGCCTCGACAGGAATTTCTGCCGTTGGGCTCGGCATGTTGGTCGAGCTTTCAGATTGTGGGAGAAGAGATTCAATAGGGACTTGATAAAATGCGGCAAGCTTCATCAGGTATGGCAAGCTGCACTTGCTTTGTGCATCTTCATACTTCTGATACTGTTGAGGGCTGATTTCCAGGAGGCGCGCGACTTCCGCTTGTGTCATACGCTTTTCAGACCGCAATCCGCGCAGTCTTTGCCCGACATGCCCATAGACATCTTCGGATGAAAGAGCCTCTTTCAGAAATACCACTTCCTTTGCGCTCATCGGACCCGCCTTTTGAATGATTTAGAGATATCAATGTGACGACTATTTACCAAGCTTGCGCGATACGAACAATCTGTCAGAGAGTTTTTCGCGCAACTATGTCGTAGTTCCAATCCTCCTTTTGAATTTTCCCAAAACATGGGCGTACTGCGCACTTGTTCTAAATTTGGATGATGAGAACCTCACTTTGCGAGATTTTTTCTTAAATTTGACCGCTATCTAACATTTTCTCGCCTGATTTGGAGCTCAATCATCTTCTGTGAGCAAAGAGTTTCGTATTGTGAGGAAGACCATGGTTGATGACGCACGGCAGCAGGATTACCACACGGCCGGGGACGAACTTCAGCCCGGCACCGAGTTGATGCGGGGTCAATACAAGATCACGCAATATTTGAACTCCGGCGGGTTTGGCATCACCTATTTGGCAACAGACAGTTTGGATCGGCAGATCGTCATCAAGGAGTGTTTTCCCCAGTCGTTTTGCCGCCGCAGCGGGCGCCAGATAGAGGCCCGGTCCGAGGCCTATGTCGGTGAGCTTCGCTCAATTGTTCGGCTCTTCTCGCAAGAAGCAAGAGCGCTGGCGAAACTCAAACACCCTTATATCGTTGGCGTGCACCAAGTCTTTGAAGAGAACAATACCGCCTATATGGCGATCGATTTCGTTAAGGGCCACGATCTGCTTGCCATTATTGAACAGAAGGTCATGCTTTTGCGGCCAGATCAGGTTCGCGCGATCCTTCGTAAATTGCTGGATGCAATCGGATTTGTGCACACTGCCGGAATGCTGCACCGGGATATCTCTCCGGACAACATCATCGTAACCGATGAGCTGACCCCAGTGCTGATCGATTTTGGCGCAGCACGGGATCAGGCCACCAAAGCCACACGCGCGCTATCGGCCCTGCGCGTGGTCAAGGACGGGTATTCACCCCAAGAGTTTTATATCGCTGGCAGTGAACAGGACCCTAGCAGTGACCTTTATTCACTAGCGGCAAGCTTCTATCATGCGATCACAGGACAGCGCCCACCGGACAGCCAGGTTCGGATCGCGGCGCATGTGGCCAAAGAACCGGATTCCTATATCCCGCTTGGCAAGCTGACCTCGGATTATGATGAGGCATTTTGCGCCGCGATCGACAAAGCCATGGCCATTCTACCCAAAGACCGGATGAAAACGTCAGCGGAGTGGTCTCTGCTGATGGAGACTCCGGTCAAAACGATCTCAAGCCGCGTTTCCAAGCAATTGAAATCTGCGCGCCGCAAATCCACCCGTCCTGCAAACCGAGCGACCGCAGCTCCAGTCAAGCCGGTCAAAAGCGCATCAGAGTTGGTTGCGCGTGCATCGGCGATTGCCATTGCAGCGGGAATCATCGGGGGATCGGCCTATCTTCTACTGAACCAGGATCAGGTTGAACTCGGCACCGTCACCGCAGAGACAACTCCCCTACTTCAGCAAGAGATGGCTTCGGTAGAGACGCTCGATCAAACTCGGCCGCCTGTCACTCCAGTTTCAACTACGGCACCCGCAGCGACTGTGCCCGTCGAGCAGCCCGCTGTTGTTCCGGAAAACACGCCGGCAGCAACAAAGGTGACAGTAGACCCAGTCCTGCAGGACTTCATTCATTCTTATGCGGATGGAGAGGTGGAAGCGTCCTGGAAGCTGGATCTGCCGTTTCGTCTAGATCAGGAAAACTTCGTCCTGCAAGTACCGCAGAGCCTGGAAAATCGACTACCGATAGGAAGCCGTATTTTGGAAGTTGAGGGCACGCCGGCTACCGACCTTGACGTCCAGCTCAGAACACTGGCCAGGCAAAGTGATGGCATGCAGATCAATTTCCGCGTTGTCGCCGAAGTCCCCGAAACGGGTGCCCGCCTTTATACACAGGTATCCGCGCCGATCATCTATTTGACCGACCTAAAGAACGGGTTTCGTTTTCAGACCCATTTTGATGGCTCTGTCTGGCTGACGCAGGTCATCGATGTTGCACCCGGCACCGATAGCGGGCTCAAGGCGGGCGACACGGTGGTGGCCATGGTTGGCAACAACGAACGTATTTCGGACGGGGCCACAATGGCGCGATTGCTGGCACAGGAAATCACATCCGGTCAGGGTCAGGTGCGTCTGGCGGTCAGCCGGGCGGGCACAATGTGGGTTGAACGCATCGAGACAGGAGCCTGACAATGATCACTCGCATTCGCGTGGCGGAGGCATCTTGATGCGATTTCTCAAGAAGGACAAAAACCGAAGCCCGAATCCCAGCCGGTCTCTGCCGATTGAAAACGATGACCTGTGGCAAAGCCCGATCATGGAACAGCCGATCACCTTTTCGACGGCACAGACGACCTCGCCCGCCATTGTTTCGCGTCCGCAGGAAAACGTGGGCAAGACACGGCTGATCGGATTTGACACCCGCAACAGGCCAGAAGACTTCGGGCCGCCAGAGGCCGAGCAAAGCGTCGAACGCCCAAGCTATATACCCGTCGGCTGGTTGGTCGTAACGACCGAGCCGGGGCGCGGTCAAAGCTTTCCCTTGATGGCGGGCCTTTCGACGATTGGACGGGGCAAAGATCAGGCGGTCTGTCTGGATTTCGGCGACAGATCGATTTCACGGGATAACCACGCGGCCATTGTCTACGACTCCAGCACCAACGAGTTTTTTCTGGGTCACGGTGGCAAGGCCAACCTGGTCCGCATGAATGGTGCGCCGGTCACAAAAACAACACCGATCCAAAGCGGCGCAGAGATTCAGATTGGAGACACCAAACTGCGCTTCAAAGCGCTGTGTGACACCGCGTTCCAATGGGACATGACCAGCCATATGGAGGACGGCGATGAAAGCCAGTTCTAAAATGTGTTTCGACGTTTCAACCGGAATTGATGTCGGTGCACGCGACTATCAGGAAGACTGTCTTGTGGCGGATTTCCCAGTGTGCGAGTCCTGTGGCATCGGTGTGCTTGCCGATGGAATGGGCGCGCATGCCTCGGGCGATATGGCCAGCGCATTGGTGGTCAGCCAGGTGTTTGCCGCGTTGAAAATGCGCCGGAATATCTTGAAATCCGACGACGCCAACATTCCCGCTTTGTTAAAAAAAGCGGTGGAAGAGGCCAATATGGCCATGTCAGATTTCATCAAGAACAACCCCGATTCAAAAGGGATGGGGGCGACTCTGATTGCAACCGTTATACGTGACAATCAGCTTTATTGGCTGTCTGTCGGGGATTCCCCCCTTTACCTGATTCGCAATGGTGAAATCCAAAAACTGAACGAAGATCACTCGATGGCGCCGCAGATTGACGCCATGGTAGCGTCAGGCCAGCTGAGCGCTGAGGTTGCCGCACTACATCCGGACCGGAATTGCCTGACTTCGGCGGTGCTGGGTCAGGAAATTCCGCGGATCGATTGTCCGGAAACGCCCATGACTCTTGAGCCGGACGATATCCTGATTCTGGCAAGCGATGGTCTGCAGACCCTGACCGACGGCACAATACTGAGACTAGCCAACAAAACGGCGGCCAGAAGCAGCGCCAAGGCGACCCAAAACTTGATGTCTGCGGTCGAAGCTGCGGCAATGCCCGAACAAGACAATATCTCGGTCATGGTGCTGCAAATCGACCAAATGCCCGAGATGTCCCACGAGCCAAAAACCGAACGACAGATTGAAACCCAGCCTGTCCATCGGTCGGCCGAAGAGGATGCCATTCTGGCAGCGCTGGTGCCGGATATCGAAGAGGCACCGGACATCATCAATCAGGCCATGGCGCTGTAATATGCCAAGCCACGAAGCGAACGACCCAAGCATAGGGCGCGCCGAAGCGAGCGTCGCGCACCCCGACTGCGAACCATAGAAGACGGAGATCTGACTATGACGAATATCATTAAGCTAAGCAAAAGCGTTGCAAGCGCCATTGCCATCGCCAGTGCCCTGCCAACGATTGCCGCAGCAGGACAAGTGGAATTATCAGCCCCCGATGGATCGCTGCGTTTGTCCGGCGAATTTCTGGACCTCGTTGACGGTCACTATCTGATCAAAACGCCCATTGGCGAGATGCGCGTTAGCACCGATCGGGTGAGTTGCAATGGTGAAGGCTGCCCCACAATCGACACCAGCGATGTCAGCCTGCGGATCGCTGGATCAGGTGTCATAGCGACCGAGTTGATGCCCCTATTGATAGCCGGGTATGCGGCGCATGCAGGCAATGACATCTCGACGCAGCTTCTTCCCAACAGCCAGAACAAACTGCTTAACCTCGTCACCGCCGAAGCGTTCGGGGATGATCTGGACAGCGTCCTTGTGATCCCCTCGGATTCCAGAGACGCCTTTGATGCGTTGGAAACTGGAGAGGCCGAAATTGGCATGTCGACCCGACGCATTGAGAGCCAAGAAGCACGCGGCCTTGCCGCCAGTGGTGCGGGCAACATGACATCTGTTGGTCAGGAACATTTGCTGGCGCTGGAAAGCATCGCAATCGTGACCCATCCGGATAACCCGGTTTCAGCGATTGAGCTGAACCAGTTGCGCGATGTCTATCTGGGCAAAATAACCAACTGGTCCCAGTTGAATGGCCCTGACATGCAGATTCAGGTTATCGGTCGCGGCACCGAAACCGCCTCGCGCGAGCTATTTGAATCTGTCTTGTTCGATGGCACGGACATCACACCTTCAGCTATTACGGCGGTGGGTACCGACATTGAAGCCGCAACGCAGGTCATCGAAAATCCCGGCGCGATCAGCTTCCTGCCGTTCGGAGTGCAGCGCAGCACCAAAGCGATGAATATCATCGACGCTTGTGGCGTAGTAACAGAACCCAGTCATTTTTACGCCAAGACTGAGGAATACCCCTTCGTGCGTCGGGTCTATCTGTATAACCGTGGCGATCTGGACAACGATATTGCGCGGGGTCTGCTGAATTTTGCCAAGTCGGAAGAAGCCGAGGATGCGATTTCGGTCGCTGGCTTCACCAGCTTTAGCGTCGGCAGGCTACCGCAACACATGGCTGGATTGCGTGGTGAAACCCTGCGCGCGTCAAGAACTGGCGCGTATGAGCAAGGTATTGTCGATGAAATGCTGGAAACAGCGGGTCAGTTTGATCGCCTGTCCAGCACCTTTCACTTTCGTTCGGGTTCCTCTCGATTGGATGGTCGCGGGGCTGCAGAACTTACCCGTTTGGTGGAATTCCTCAAGGATCAACCGCGCGGAACCAAGATCAAACTGGTCGGTTTCAGCGACGATGTCGGAACCTTTGACAGCAACAGGCGCCTGTCTCTACGCCGGGCCAATCGGATTGCAGCCTACTTGAACATCGAAGCGGCGGATCAGATTCCGGGCATCGAAATATCCTCAGTCGGATATGGCGAAATTGCACCCGCAGCCTGCAACCTAACGCACGAAGGACGGATTAAGAACCGGCGGGTCGAGGTCTGGATCGAAAGCACTGTTCAGGGGTGATCTTTTGAGCCATCGGTCCCATGATCCAGCGACAAAACCAAAAAGAAACACCGGGCCTCAGGTCCGGTTTTTTTGCCCACGAGACTCAGCAAAACCCAAAGCATGAGAGGTGCCCGAAAGAATTCTAATTTTTCAGTGCCTCAGCACACCAAAAAAGAGGTATTCACAATAAAACCCCTCTTTTGTTGGTAATTGCCTCTCATTTTTCTCAATTATGACACTATCCAGCATCATTTTCAGATGAAACAGCAAGCAACCGGAAACACTGAAAATGATCCTTTATTCTCATCGCCTTCAAGGCGTTTTACAGCAGATGGTTGTCGAACTTGGGTTAGACCTGATTTTGTCCGACGACAATTCACCGGTATCGCTGGTGGATAACGAGCAGACTTTGACCGAAGTCGCGGCTGGTATGAACATCGATGTCAAAAAGCTGGCAGCGAATAACGGCAGCGTTTTGTTCAGATTTCAGAGGAAAGCATGATGTCTAAGGCACGCCAAATGGATGGTGCTCCCGGCAAACGCGCTGGCTTGCCACTGGCTCGAGCCAACCGACTTGCAGAAAACGCCGAGGCCAAAAAGGGTCGCGGGCCGAACTTTATCGTGGCAACCGGGTTGCTGACCGTGGCTGCAATCGTTTCGCTTGGGGTGACACCGGGCAATACCGCGTTAAACAAATTCTTCAATAATTCAGAAAACTCTGACACCGCACCCGTCCTGGACTTATCAAAAAGGCCGGTCGCACTTGCGGAACCCGTGGCCGAACCGGCCCCTGTGATAGAACAGACAACCGCTGTTGTGGCTGAAGCGCCGGTTGAAACAGCGCCCGTCGCCAAGGCCATCGAACCCCCGGCAGAGCCCTCAAAGGAAGGCCGCCTCCTGGCCATGGTTGGTGACAACGCGAACGATCCCTACTGTATCCAAAGGATTGAGTCACGCTTGGTGTCGCTGCACGCAGCAACGCTTTCAGGCCCTGAATGGAACAATCGGGTGAATGACGTCAGCCAGCTTGTCCAGACCACGTTGGACTGCTCGCACGCAGGTCTGCAAGTCATTGGCAGCCTTGAATTGGCGGGCACCGGAATCGCCGATCTGCGCGTCAGCTGGAACCTTGAAACATGGACCCTGGACCTGGCTGTCGTCGACAGCAGCAATCCTGATGCCGACCTACAAGTGGCCAGCGCCTCGGACCAGTCAATCGAATTTGTTGTTCAGTAAAAGAGGTCGAAGTTATGGAAATACTTGAACAAATCACCCAACTGGAAGCACCGGCCAAGGCTTTGCTTGCAGATATTCAGGCCTTCGAAGCGCCGCTGCCTGACTATTTGATGCTGGGTGCGTTTGTGATCCTTTTGCTGGCGCTTTACCGGTCTGGTCGTAAGGGCATCAACAGGGTGCAATCCGACCTCGTCGGAGCCTATCAGAAAGAGCTTCTGACAGCCAATCGCCGCGCGCATCAAGCCCGCAGCGAGTTGCGCCGCGCCCATCTGGAACTGGAACGCGAACGACAGCGCAAACGTCGTGCTTTGCGCGATCAAGGGCCCTCGAGCCGGGTTGCTACGCGGCGGCGTCTCGAACCAGTCGAACGGCGTCCGGCACAGTCGGCCCCTTCGGGTACGGTGCCTTTCAAACCAACAACACAGAACCGCAACAAGACCCGGCCCGTTGATCCAATCCCGGCAACGGCTGCCGCGTCGAATGAAAACCTGTTTCTCAACGGAGTGGAAAAATGAATCTTACTCGTCTCATCTACTACAGCCAGCGCAACCCATCCATGAGCCTGAATCTGGGCGAGTTGCTGGAAGTCTGTAAACGCAATAACGCAGCAATGAACGTCACCGGCATGCTTCACTTTAACGGCAACTACTTCCTGCAGGTTCTGGAAGGCGGACGCGCCGAGGTCAGCTCGATCTATCATCGGATCTCTGCCGACCCACGGCACCTGAACATCATCTTGATCTCATGTCAGGATGTGCGCGAGCGGATTTTCCCGACCTGGTCGATGGGCCACCACGAAGGCATGGAAGGCGAAACACGTAGTATCTTCCTGCGGTACTTTCCATCGAATTCCGTCAACCCTGAAGCGGTCAGTCCCGACAGCCTGCTCGACTTTCTGCAGGACGTATCAACCGAACTGGTCTAACGGCCAGTTCTTAAAGGAAAGATGTTGCATATGAGTATGTTCGATACCTTAGTGAACGGTCGCCGCAGGCCTGCAACCGAGTCGGTGCTGCCTGCTGAAGACGCATCATCTGCAATATCAACTACACCACAAGACGACACCGACCAACACGCCCGGAACTTGAGACAGCGTCTGATGTCTCCTAACCATTCGGTTGGCGCGGTCGGTGTCGCTGACATCGCTCCGAATGTTGGCGCGGAGCCTTTCCAGCGGATGACCGAGACACCAATGGAAGAGCTTGTCTCCGCACCTGTGTCCAAACCCGTCAGCGCCAACCCGCGCGACACGCGTACGCGTCTGATCGGGTTTGACACATCCGAAGGTACAACCAAGGATCTGTTCAGCCCGGATAATGCGCCTGAACCTGAACAAACCTTGCCGGTAGGGTGGCTTGTGATTGTCAGTGGTCCCGGTCGGGGCTACGCATTCACACTTCGATCCGGGCTGTCCCGGATCGGCCGTAACCCTGATCAGACCATTTGTCTGGATTTCGGAGATATGGCGGTCTCGCGCGACAATCACGCCGCGATTGCTTATGACCCCGAAGAGAACGGCTATTTCCTCGGTCACGGCGGCAAGACAAACCTTGTTCGCCTGCAGGGTAAACCAATCATCTCGACCGAAAAATTGAACGACGGTGATCGCATATCTATCGGAGAAACAACAATGATGTTCAAAGCGTTGTGCGACAAGACGTTCAACTGGATTGTGGGAGATGACGATGAGGACGTGGTTGATTTTCTCTGACCTTGTCGTCGGTACCCTGCTGGAATGGCGTGTAAGATGAATAGTCCATCATGCCCGCAGCTAGACCTTCACTCGCGTCTGCAGGCTGCCGCGACAAATGGCGGAGCAAACGCAGACGTTGCGACGCGTGCACGCGCGCATCTGGCAGCACTCACAAGACCCATTCGCGTTTCCATATTGGCTCCGACGTATCTCGATCGGGCCAACCTGGTAAATTTTATAATAGGGCAAGCCGTGCTCCCGCAGACCGTCATGTGCGACCTCGTTCGCCTAAGCTTTGCCGTGCAAGAAGAATTGACGGTTGTGAAGCGTGACGGAGCAAAGGTCGACTACCCATCGCCCTTCGATCTAATTGCATTGGCAGAAACCGATGCCACTGAAGTGAATTTGGCTTTGCCTCTGAGGGCCCTGACGAAGATATCTGTTTTGGCCACTGCGGCAGCGGATCTAACAGGTGCATCTATTGAATGGCTAGCCCTGCAAACAGATATTGCGATTTGGTGTACCCATGATTTTGATCATACAGATCAACGGGTTTGGGCACAGATGCCCAATAAGTTGAAGGATCACGCAATCCTGGTTTCGATCAACTCGGGACGCGAGCGCGATGAAACCGAAGCGCGCCTTTGCGCTGAATTTGGGTCTGAGTTTCTGGACTTTGTTTGCCTTTCACCTGAGGACGCCTCGCAGGCCCGGTCGGGCTCTAGTTTGGACAAGATCCTGTTTCGTGCATCAGGCGGGCACAAACTGATCTCGATTCTAAGGCGCGACATTGACGCGGCGAGAGAGCACGCTACGGGGCAGGCTGAACTGTTCCTGCAAGGTAAGGTTGGCCTTTTGGGTCCCGACGACGCTAGTATTGAAGATGCTCGAAATACGGTGACCGATCCTACGCGGCCGGTGGGGGAACCAACACTTGCCGCTAGTCCTATTCCAGATGCCATTCCGGCCCCCGACTTAGATGACGCAATTAACAAACTGTCCCGATTGAGTGACTCTCCCGCATTAGGCAGCGTATTTTCAAACTCTGATTTTCTGACCGAAATGGCAAAGGTTCTGGAAGAGATTGAACTCGATCTGGACGCGTGGTCGGATGACGTGAACATGCGGGGGGCATTCCAGATGCTGCGCGAGCTTGTAGACCTGGTTGAGCTGTTCCGGATCGAAGCAGAACGGGCAGATGTGACCGAGACCATCATGGCCACAATTCAGCTAAAGAGAGAATTATCTCGCGTCAAGATCTCAGAAAATACGAAAGATGCCCCGATATAGTCATATTACTTACCTATTGAACCTTAAAATCATCATGTGTGTTAAAGATGGTGATGGTTATGTCCATGGTTGTGCGGACAGGTAGTCAAGTCAGTTCCGATCAAAATGCTACTGGAGCTCAGGTCTTGCTGAATGATGGTTTGGGCCCCTTGAACGATCTCAGCAGCTACATTCAGTTTAGCAAAGAAAGACTGTTAGATATTGCAAGCCTCGGCGGTCGAAACACGTTAAAGAAACTGCGATCGATGTCACGCGATCTTGAGAATTTTATGCCTGAGATTACTTTCATCAGCCAGATCAAATCCGACAAAACATTCCTAGTCAATGCAATGGCGGGCAAGCCGGGTCTGCAGCTATCGGACGTTAACCCCTGGACCTCGGTTCTAATGTCACTGCACTTGAACGTCGAAGACAGCGGCAACTGTGTCACAGAGTTTCAGCTTTTGGACGCAGACGAGTGGGACATGTTGATCCAGAACTCGGGTCAAATCGGAGAAACCCGATGCCTGATTTGACCGATTTTCAAGGCAATTTGTCTAAGTTAGCGACATGCCGCTTTCCGTTTCTAAATGGAAGGCTGCCGTTGGAGGCTGCTGATCCCATGGCCGCAATTCTGCGTGAAATCGAAAACGCTGTGCTTGGGACAACACTGAGGTTCGTATCCGATGAGAACATTCTGGAATTGCAGGTCACAGGCCGCCGAGTGGTTCTAGTTTCGGACTGCAGTAATCCGGGATTTCAAGAGATCATTGACCAGACGCCTATCGTGAATTCCGACGACATCGTGAATCTGATCGTTAGTTTCACCGACGCAATTGGCCCCGCGTCTGATTTCGCTTTGATCCCAGGACCATTGCGTTCCGATTTGTACGGTGTTTCCGGAATGGTATCGGTCGCGGCAATCCGTCAAGGAATTCTTAGTGTGGCTAATCCCAATGACCACGGCTCAATGCTTAATGTCGTCTTACGTAGGTTGCAGAATCTTACATTAGCATCCTTGCAGTTTGGCATGGAGCGGACAGAGCACGCGAATGGCCCAGAAGGCTTGCTCTCTGATCTAAGGGATTTCCAGCAAAACAGGCTTGAGCAACTTCTCTCGGTCGAAGGACTAGTGGCTCCCCAAGTGCCTGAACCCGACCTGACCGTTCTAAGCGATACCATTGGTGCAGGCGTCTGCGTGGGACTCATCCGATGGGACACCGAGTTGGCCCTGATCGCCTTTGACGTTGCATCCTTGTTCGATGTCCTCAAAGAGTTCGAAGTTAAGCACAAAACAGAGTGCTGAACTGGTTCGGCAATCAAGCCAAAGTACAGACGATCAGGTCCAAATATTTGAACAACTTTACTGAACAGGACCGCAGATATATCAAACGGCGCGTACGGCACATGTGCTGGTTCAAGTCTTTCGGATCGGCTTCCGCAACATTGGATGGCATTGAGGTAGCCAACATGATCCGCAAGAAGAAATTCTCTAGCGATACGATACGACTTCCAGCTTTCTGATGTTTGCTGATATCGCAGGATAGCTGCAACTAGCATCGCGCTAGGTTCTGGACCCATTAATTTGGTTGCCGTCATCTCGGCTGCGTGATTCAAACCCCTGAGTTTCAGGGGTATAACATGAGTAATCTA
>NZ_JBQFOD010000029.1:0-9992 GCF_056533095.1 Ruegeria sp. H3
TATGACAGATGCCCAAAGGTATTCCTTTCGGCCATCGCTCTAGCAGCTACCGTACTGTTCTGGCTGTAAATCAATGAGTCTGGAGCCTAGGCCATCGTGGAACCACGCACTGCTAAAGTAGGGCAAGGTGCATTCAACGAATTCTCGCGCGCGTGTTGATAGATTGTTGTTTGCTCAATTCGGAGGCGTGGATGTTGTATCCAGAAACTAGAAGAAATGCTGTTCCTCTGATGGCGGCACAAATCCTAACAATTGTGACTAGTGTCCTTCTCGTACTAAGGCGGAGATATCTCCGAGAATGACTTCGACTCTCTCTTCACGCAGTTTATAGAAGACCCAATTCTTGATCTTCTTGCTCTGCACGATCCCTGCTTCTTGCAGAACCTTCATGTGGTTCGTCACTGTTGGCTGCTTGAGCCCAATCTTCTCGGTTATGAAACCAACGCAGACGCCGTCATTGATGAGGTCGCCATCCACCTGAGGCGGGAAGTGGCTTTCGGGTTCAGCCAGCCAGTGAACGATACGAAGACGATTCTCATGGGCGAGTGCGCTGAGGCCTCGCGCTATTGACTCGTAGGAAGAAGGTGGATAGTCATTCATCTATATAGTTACTCCACTATGTAGGTTTATTATGTCGTCAGCATCGAGCAACTGCAACTACATCCATTGTGATGTCTTTGCGACGAGGCCCTACTCAGGCAACAGTCTTGCGGTGTTTATCAATAGCGAAGGGCTGAGCGGTCAACAGATGTTGACCATCACCCAAGAGATTCGCCACTTCGAGTCGATATTTCTGAATGAAAAAAATGGTCAGATATCGGCCCGTGTTTTCGACCTGTTCGAGGAACTTCCATTCGCCGGTCATCCGATAATCGGTGCGGCTTGCGCATTGCATAAGCAATCCGGATCGGATGCCGAGCGCGATTGGAAATTCGACATGAATGGTGGACGGACCGTGAGCGTGGCCTCAGAGCGCCGCGATGGCCGCTACTTTGCTACGTTGGATCAGGGATGCCCCGAGATGTTGGGCGTTGTAGATGCGAAACCGCTGTTTGCACGTGCTTTCAACCTGGACAAGTTGTCAGATCTTCCGCTGGAGGTCATTTCCACAGGACTGAAGTACCTTGTCGTCCCTGTTGAGCGCGGCCTAGAAGGGGCAAGCGTTACAGTATCAAACTTGGGGGACAAATTGCGCGAGGTCGGTGCGGACTTCGCATACCTCTTTGACATCAGAACCTTCGAGGGCCGGCATTGGAACAATGACGGGATCATGGAGGATGTTGCAACAGGAAGTGCAGCAGGTGTCGTGGGCGCCTATGCGATGAAGCACGGCCTCGTGCAATCAGGCAAGAGCTTCACTTTGAAACAGGGACACTTCATCGGCCGTCCCAGTGAAATCATCGTGACTGCCTATGGCACATCAAAGAATGTAGAGCGTGTCACCGTCGCAGGAGAGGTCGCCTTCGTCGGAAGCGGCGAGGTCATAGCCCCATGATCCCTTTCTATGGCCCCGATGACATTCGACCATACCTGAAAATCAAATCCCTGATTCCATCAGCAGAGACCGCTTTTCGCGCTATATCCGACAAAACAGCGCAAGCGCCGGTTTATGTTCTCCATCCCAATGATCTGGCGGATATCCACGTAAAGTCCGCAACGATTCCTGGCTGCCCGATCTTCACAGTAAAAATGGCAGGTTGGTCGCAAGTGCTAGCAGACCAGGACAAACCGGCATCAAGCGGTCTGATCGCCGTTTTTGACAGTGAAACGTGCAGACCACTTGCGATTTTGCAGGACAATCATCTGATCTCGGATTACCGAACAGCTGGGGCCGGGGCCTTAGTCGCGAAACTACTCGTACGAAAGGGTGCGTCCTCGGCGTTAATTGTCGGAACGGGAGTTCAAGCGCGACTGCAAGCCGAAGCGCTGATGATGGTACGTCCAGTCCAGCAGTTGAGGATCTGGGGCAGATCCGAATACAAGGTCCGGAACATCGCTCAGAAACTACAATCCAAGTTTCCACAAGCTGACATTCGCGCGACGGAAAATCTGCGCTCCTCTGTTGCTGGATCAGAGGTAATCGTGATGGCGACCGGTGCAAAGGAACCGGTGACCCGGAAGGACTGGATTAAACCGGGACATCACATCACGTCGGTTGGCTCGGATGACACAACAAAATGCGAAGTCGATCCAGCAATTCTCAAGAACGCTTGTGTTTTTGTTGACGCGATCGATTCCGCGGTCAGGTACGGCGCACCGAGCCGTGCGATCGCCGAGGGTTTGATCGATAGAAAACACTTGACCGAGATTGGCTCGCTGACCGGCCTGGTGCCGAAATCAAAAGGTAAAACAACAATAGCGTGCTTGTCAGGTTTGGGAATTCAGGACTTAACTGCCGTCAATACGTTTTGGAAAAAATTACGAGCAGTTTAAGGCAACAAAGAACGCAGTTTCATGTAGATATGCTGAGGTTTAGTACCGCTGGCGCGCTGATCGGGAGAAACCATGCGGAAAAACATAATACGCCCTGAGTTGTCGGTGATTGTATTTGGGGCGGTTATGCTAAATACGGTTCCAATTTGGGTCGGTAGTCTGGCTCGGGATCACGTACTCACCGACACTGCCTCGGGACTTCATGCAAGTTTGCTCTTGCTCTCCGCTGCCAGCACATGTGCTGGCTTCATACCTTTTCTGAATGAGCGGTTTTCAACGGTATTGGCGTTTCTCGCGCTAGTGACCCTCTCGGCCGGAGCCCACCTTTCTGTATTCGTGGCGACGGTAGCATGTGGGGCTCTTGGTCTGGCACTAGGCGCTCTCAGTCGGGGGGCACTTAGTTGCGTGTCCCAGGACCCACGACGGGTGCGTCAGTTGAGTGTCGCTCTGACTATCGGGCTTGGTTTGTCCCTTTGCGTCTACCTTGTTGAGCCGTTGCTTCGGGTTGGTCCATTTCCGGTTTTGACGGTTCTTGCAGTCATCCTCTTTGTGCCGCGATGTGAAGTTTCCAAATCGCGCCTGCCAATCCGATCCGAGATGGTTCTTTCCGGCACCACACTTCGAATGGTCCCGTTTTTCGTGATGATGGGGGCCTATTGGACGTTTCTGGAGCTTTTTGGACAAACCATCGGTTCGGCCGAGGCGATGTCATACTGGCTCTTGGGGAGTTTGGTAGCGAGCGCCGTTGGATCGTGGATCGCTGGAGTGGTTCCAGTGTTTGGGACAAGAATTGTGCGCGACGTGTCCTTGTTGGCGGCGGGGATTTCCGGCGCTGCAAGCTACGTGACATCCGACATGCTCGCACTGGGACTCATGATCCTTGCAAACGGTTTTGCGTTGTTTCTGTTCTTTCCGCTTTACCTTGGCCTGGCGGGCGCGCGGGCGACAGAGGCAATGGCAATTTACCTTTTGGGTTTTGCCTTCGGTGGCGTCGCAGGGGCGCTGATCATTTCGCTCGGAGGATACACTCTGCTTGCCGCGACTATTCTTGTTGCTGCGTTTGCGGCATTGTCACGATCGCCTTTTCGTCGGGAAGACTGACCATGAGCCCTGCCTTGCGCCATCCTTCAAAAGCCTTGTCGACCAATGGCCCTGTGAAATGATTAAAGACCATTTCTTCGGGAACGTGATCTTCGAAGTCCGGCAATATCCCCAGCAGTGCGTCGCGTGCGGCCTCCGCCTCTCTCAGATTGCCTAGTTCCGCGTGAAACCATGCGAGGTGTGCATGGTACCAGGGGAATCCGTCCATCGGGACTTTTTCGATCTCCAGAAGCGCGGCCTGCCAGAAATCGCCAAGGGCAAATCGCCAGGCATGGGCATAGTGATACCAGCCGGGGTGAATGGGGCTTAGGTCAATCGCTTGATCAAGCAAAGGAATTGCGCGGTCAAAATCACCCAAAAAGGCATGGCAATGCCCGATTTCGGCGAGGATATCGGCATGTCCCGGATTAAGTTTGAGGGCCGTGTCTGCGGACGCTCGAAAGCCCGGAAGATCGTGTGTGTGGAACTGGCAAAGCGCCAACACCATACGGGCGAACCCGCTTTGAGGATCGCAAGCGACCCCCCGCTGCGCTGCTGCCAAGGCCTGGTGTGGGGCGTCGATACCGGGACGTTCGTTCAGGTGATACCGCCGTTCTTCCAGCAGAACATGCGCATAGGCGGCCCAACCGTCGGACGAGCCTTGATCGACTTGTAGTAGCACCGGCAAAGTATTGCGAAGTTCCAAGTGTAGCTGCGGGTCGTAGGTTTTATAGAACTCATAGAACTTTGCGACCGCCGCGTAGACGTCCCAGGTTTTCGATTGCCCAGTGACCGCTCGCTGCCGGATGCGGTGGCCGAGATCACCGTGCTGGGACCCGACGCGACCGGCGGTCAACAGTCCAATCTCGTTCTGCAATTCAAAGATGTCCTGCGGCTGCGCGGTTCGGTCAAATTGCTCGATCAGGGCAATCTCACCCGAATAGGCGTCGCTGACTTGAATGGTCACCCGCAGTCGCTCAGAGGATCGGCGCAAACTGCCTTCCAGGATAAAATCGACGCCATAATATTCAGCAATACTTGCGTGATCCATCCGGTTTTCATGAATGTGCAGGCCGGTGAGTTGCGACAAGACGCGCAGATTACGGAACCGTGTCAGGTTTGAAGTGATTTCTTCGCTGAACCCGTCGGCGATTTGTTGGTCGTCTTCTTGCGCACTGAGGCTGCGAAAAGGCAAGACGATCATGCAGGGCAACTGCGATCGCGCATTCGCGCCACAGGCGATGGGTTTGGCGACTTCGGACAGCCGAAATCCGACCCCATGCACGGTCTTGATCACTCTTTGAACATTGCCTGAATCCCCGACGGCACGCCGTGCCTCTTTGATCGCCGTCGAGAGTGTTGCATCCGTGATGATACGCCCGTTCCAGACTTGCTCGATCAATTCGTCCTTGCTTACGATTTCTCCGCCCGCCGCGTGCAGCGCGCGCAATATACCGAGAGTTTGACGGGTAAGCGCCGCCGTGTGACCGCCCCTGAGGGTCGTCATCTGATCAAAGTCGATCTCGGTATCAGCGATCATGATTCTCATGGCCGGGCTAGAATCCTCTAACTTCTTACCGAATAAAAGCACGATCTCAGGAAATTCTCAGACTTCTCTCAAGCTCTGCGTGTCAACGCAGCGTAGGTCCACTCTCGACACCTTGTCGCGATTCAACGATGCGTTTTGGAGAGTAGACCATGAAATACCGCAGTGCTTTGCCGCAATTGAACGGTACTCAGATGATCACTGATGGCGGACTTGAGACGACCCTGATCTTTCACGAAGGCATCGATTTGCCGTTGTTCGCTGCCTTTACTGCGCTCGACACCGATAAAGGTGTGGCGACGATGGACGCCTATATGGAACGTCACGCACGGATCGCCCTTGCCGAGCAGCGTGGATTTCTAATGGACACGCCAACCTGGCGTGCCAGTGCCCGATGGGCGGCTGAACTTGGTGTATCGCATGACGAACTTCGCGCAGTGCATCGTGAAGCCGTTTGCGCGCTCAGGGCCTTGCGGGAACGGCTAGAGCAACCTGAAACGAGCCCATTCGTCATAAACGGGGTAATCGGCCCGCAAGATGATGGATACGCGCCCGCACGCCTGCTGACCGAGGATCAGGCGGAAGCCTACCACGGCGTTCAGATCGGCTGGTTCTATGAGTTTGGGGCGGACATGGTGTCTGCCATAACCGTGACCTACTCCGAAGAGGCCATCGGCATCGCCCGAGCGGCCAAGGCGAAGGCCATGCCGCTTGCAATCGCCTTTACTGTGGAAACCGACGGCAATCTTCCCTCCGGTGAGACGTTGAAGGATGCCATCGCGCGGGTTGATGCAGCAACGGACGCAGCACCGGCCTACTACATGATCAATTGTGCGCATCCAGATCACTTTGCGCATATCCTTCATGGGGCTTGGACGACACGCATCAGAGGAATCCGGGCGAACGCTTCGCGCCTGAGCCATGAAGAGCTCGACTCAGCTGAAACGCTTGATGATGGAGACCCAATTGAACTTGGCGCGCTCTATGCGGGCCTCGACGTCCTATTGCCCAACTTGACGGTAGTCGGTGGCTGCTGTGGCACTGATCATCGGCATATCGCGGCCATCTGCGAGGCGCTTGGTAAAGCGGACCACACAAAACCCAGTCTAAATCATTTTGAAGGAACACGACATGCCAGCTGACGCGAGCTTTACGACTTCATGGGCGTTGCCCCTTCGTCGGCGCGGGTGCTTATCGTCGGCCATTCTCGACCATTTTCGCAACGCTCTGCGAGCGCGTTGGCGTCAACGTCAGATGGGATCCTTGGTCGGCTATCTGGATGATCACCTGCGGTCTGACATCGGGTTGCCGCCGCAAGGTAGGCGGGAAATGCACAACCTAGATTTTCCGCGCCTCTGAAGAGCTCGCGTGGATCAAGAACGACCGACCGGTGCAGAAAACCGGACGGCGCCACAGGCGTTACGTGCGCCTATTTCCAACCTAAATCGCTATTTTCAAGGAGACTAAAATGAAACCGACTAACCTTCTGATCGCCACCGCGATCGCCCTTGCCCCCGGATTTGCAAATGCAGAGATGTTGTCTGCCTTTGACGTAGCAGAGGACCACACACGCATCTTCATGGCGGCCCAGCCCGTCCATGAAAACGGAATGCCCGCTCATGGCAATGCCTTTGTCAGCCAAGGTTACATCTACCCGGAAGGCACGCTTGCCGATGGGACGGTAGGCGTTCTCGAGGATGGCAGCCCAGCATTCCCGGATCTCGTTCTTGGCACATGGACTTGTGATGGGTACTTCGTCGGCGAAGGTGGGAATGCCACCACCGGTGTCTGGATCATCAGCCGTCAGACCTTTGCGTTCGACGACGGCGCAACGGTCGTCACCCAAGGCACCGAAATTGCAGATATCGGTCAGCCCAACCTGCGTCCGGTGACCGGGACAACCGGCGACTATGCGGGAATTGATGGTGGCCTGATCCAAACGACGCTGGGCTTCACCGATTTCTGGGGACTGAGTGCAACATATGCGTTCGAACAGCCTGTTGAGGCTGCGGCTGGCGCACAAGACGCAGCTTACGAAAAAGGAGACGAGCGACCGTTGCCCATCGACGAGCATGACCACCTGGAGTGGGATTCCGGTGTGCCGGTAGGACCAATCTCTGAAGCGCACTTTGCCCCGTCAACATAAACTTCGATCAGTTGGCGAGCCACTTACTGGCTCGCCCCTATCTCTCCTTTGAGGCTTAGAAATGAATATCCAGACACCTCCTCCTATTCGCAAGGCAGAACCTTCGGACGCTGAAAGCATGGCCAAGCTGATCAATCTTGCGGGTGAAGGCATCCCGAACTGGCTCTGGACCCGCGCCTGTGTCGAAGGGCAAACGCCCCTCGAGATCGGCATCGAACGAGCCAAGCGCAAGATCGGTGGGTTTTCCTACACGAATGCGTTGATCGCTGAGCCACATGGATATCCTGTTGGCATGGTGTTGAGCTACGCAATTACCGAAGTGCCAGGGGATAATCCTGATGATCTACCGGCACCGATAGCACCATTTGTTGCACTCGAAAAGCAGTCGGAGAACACATGGTTCATCAACGCCTTGGCCGTATTCGCCGAAGGACGGGACCAAGGCATTGGTACGCGATTGTTGGCGGCAGCCGAAGATCAGGGGCGCGCAAACGGATTCGAAAAGATGAGTATTCAGGTCTATGCGCAGAACACCGGAGCAGTGCGGCTTTATGAACGGCTAGGGTACGATCGCGTTGCAAGTGAACCCGTGCGTCTGCATCCAAGTCCGCCCTACTACACAGGCAATGTACTTCTGTTGATGAAATCCCTCACAGTCCACGTTGCGTGAAGCAGCAACGTTCCGAAGGAAACAACAATGACGTCCTATTGGTTCGTTCTTTCTGCGGCCGGTGCCAGCTTCACTTTGGGCAGCGTACTGCTCAAACAGTTTGCTGACACGGGTGCCGGTTTTGTCCTGCTGATCGCCATTGTCGTACTTGGGCTTGGCAATTTGGCCTATTTTCGACTGCTAGCGCACGGGCTTGGGCAAGGTGCAGTGATGTCCAGCATGAGTCAGGTCATCGCACTTTCTGTACTTGGCGTGCTTCTTTTTGGCGAGCGCCTTGGGTTGCCGCAATTGGCTGGATTGGGGCTGGCCATCGTCAGCATCTGGCTCTTTTCCCAACCGCGTTGAATTTTTGTAAGGTATCAAAAGTGATCAATCGACCTCAATCCCTCTTTGTATTTGCCGCGCTCGCTGGCGGCCTGTTGACCTCAGTTCTTGCTGCAGCATCTAGCGACGAAACGCAGAACGCTATTTCCCTTCCGTTGCCGTTGACGGACCAGGACTTTCTTTACGACGGTGCGCCCGAGCCATCCCTCGTGGAGCTCGGACGCAACCTCTTTTTTGATCCGATCCTGTCGGGCAATCGCAACATATCATGTGGTACCTGCCATGATCCCGCGTTCGGATCGGGCGACGGCTTGGCACTTGGCATCGGAGAAGGTGGCTCAGGAGCAGGACCACAGCGCGTGACCGTTGACCCGGTCACTGGGCGGGTGCCCCGCAACGCGCAGCCGCTTTGGAACATAGGCGCGCGAAGCTATGTCTCGCTGTTTCACGACGGGCGCGTCGAAGCGTTGAAACCAGCCGATCCCACAGGCGCCATCCGTAATCCCGCAGGGTCAGATTTACCCAAGGACCTAACCAGTCCTTTGGCGGCACAGGCGTTCTTCCCAGTGACTTCCCCGATTGAAATGGCCGGACAGTATGGCGAGAACCTGATCGCCGACGCCGCCCATCATGAAGATAGGCGACAGATCTGGGAAAACCTAGCGCAGAGGGTTGCGAGTATTGCTGAGTACCTAGAGATGATCCGCGCTGCATTTCCCGAGATCATGGATCCCGAGGATGTTGATTATTCTCATATCGCAGAAGCATTGGCGGCGTTCCAAACGACTGCGTTTCGATCTAATGAAAGCCCCTTCGATGCGGTTTTGCGAACCGAGAATTTGTCGCTGCTAACGCCGGATGCGCAAGCTGGTCTTAGACTTTTCTACGGCGCTGCCGGGTGCGCAAACTGCCATAGCGGCCCGTTGCTGACCGATCATCAGTTCCATGCCATCGCCGTCCCGCAAATCGGACCGGGCAAAGGGCATGGAGGAGATATGACTTATCTGCGAAAGACCGGTTTACCGGGGCGGACAGAAGATGAAGGCAGGTACCGAGTAACTGGTGATCCCGCAGATCTGTTTGCCTTTCGGACGCCATCCTTGCGCAATGTGTTTTTGACCGGACCGTGGGGCCACAGCGGCGCGTTTGCTTCGCTTGAAGACATGGTCCGGCACCATATTGATCCCAAGGAAAGCTTTGCCGACTTCGATCCCATGGATGTGTCTCTGCCAAATCTTGACCACGTGCAGCGCCTTGTTTCTCGTGGTTCGGCGCTTGAATTCGGACCACTAGAAGATACACGCCGTGATGCTTTCGATCTGCGGGACGGATGGGTGATGAGTTCACCCGCATTGCACGACCGTATTGTCGCGGCAAATTCATTGAGTCCTATTGTTTTGAAGGACGAGGAGATCAGCCAGCTCGTCGCGTTTCTTGGTAGCCTGACCGATCCATCTGCCCTCGACCGGGCTGAGATAATCCCGCCCGATCTGCCGTCCGGGTTGCAACCGCAACCACAGGTTCAAATGCACGGAATTCGACACTAAACCGTCTGGCAGTTCTGAGCGGCATGTCACATTTGGGCCTGCCGCTCAGCTTTTGGTTCCGCTCTAAGAAGTCATTAATCCAAGTTCGCCACGCGAGCTGCCTGTGCGACAAGGTGGGTCACGTGAAACCCAATGCCCTGAGCTCACTATGCTGCGGGTCTTGTCAGAAGAACTTTGGTTGAGCGGGGCAGGGGTGTTGCGTAGCTTTTTCCTATGACCAGACCTGCCTCTTTCAAGTACTTCAAA
>NZ_JBQFOD010000030.1:0-9981 GCF_056533095.1 Ruegeria sp. H3
GGTCTCCGTCATGACCAAACGCGCCGTCCAAGCTTGTAGCTAAGGGGGGCAGCCGAAGAAACAAAAGCCCCGGTCAAAACCGGGGCTTTTTCACGTGCGGCGTAGTCTGGGCAATTTTTGCGGCTGCCAATAAGCGCCTGTGTCTTCACGGGCTTTCTCATAGGCCTCGATTCGATGAAGGGCATCTTGACCACCTGCAGCAAAGAGATGGCTTAGCAGGCATTCCAGAACGGCCATCGCCCCGGAAAAGCTAGAGAAATGGTGCATTGACCGTGTGCTGATCTGTAAGCTGATATCGGGGCGTACCCCGGGTGCGATCACATCACTATCTGAAATCAGGATGATCCGGATACCCTTGTCAGCAGCAAAGCGCATGGTGCGGATGGTTTCGGCTGAATAGGGCCTGACCGTAATGGCCAGCAGGCAATCGCCGCTGCCCGCATCCAACAGATCATCTGCAGCAGAGCCCATATGCCGGGGAACCAGCTGCAATCCGGGATGGGCCATGCGACCTGCATAATGAAAGTAATAGGCCAGAGCATAGCTGGCCCGTGTTGCTGTGACAAAACACCGTTGCGTGTTCAGAATGAGATCTGTTGCGGCCTTGACCCGTTCAGGTTCTACAAGGCGTAGGGATCGGGCGACCACGTTCAACTCATTGCGGGCAAAATCGGCTTGGGCCGCGCTGAACGGCCCTTCGGACGATTGAAGCGATAACCAATCCTGGTGCAGGCGATCCTCTCCATCCGTGACCAGGGCTTGCCGGAACGGGTGGCGGAATGCGTCGTAGCCGTCATAGCCCATCCGTTGGGCAAGGCGGACAAGAACGTTGGAACTGACGCCGATCTTCCGGGCCGTTGTGCGGATCGGATCAAGGCCGAAATCGCCGGGATGATCGATCACATATTTCGCAGCCGCCTGTAGTTGTGGTGGCATGTGATCAATGTCGTGCCGGAGGGTTCTGATCAAATGGCTAAACGTGTCGGTCATAGGACAAAGAAAACATATGTTTTCGATGTTGCCAATTGAAAACAAGCTGGAACAGAGTAGGTCGAGCTGAGGCAATTGCGGAGGGTCCGGTGGCCACAACCCCTTATATTCTAGTCGCGCCGAATGGTGCCCGGCGTGGACCTGAGGATCACGCCAAGCTGCCGGTTACGTTGGAGCAAACCATATCGACTGCACGCGCTTGCCATCAGGCGGGGGCGGATGGTCTACATCTGCACATTCGAGACGCAGAGGGCTGGCATTCGCTGGATGCGGGGCGATATCTTGAGGCCGTTGCAGAGCTGAACAGGCAGATCCCGGATATGGATGTTCAGATCACGACTGAGGCGGCAGGTCTCTATGATGTTGAAGCGCAGCTTGAGTGTTTGCGCCGAGTGCAGCCGAAATGGGCCTCGATCTCGGTACGAGAAATCGCCCGGCAGCCGGATCTGGCCGAACGCGTCTATGGGCTGTGTCATGATCAGGGCACACGGGTGCAACATATTCTGTATGACGCTGAGGACGCGGCGCTGCTGAACGAATGGCAGAACGCAGGCGTCGTGCGAGACGGACAGGTGGATCGCATGCTGGTGTTGGGGCGGTATACGGTCAATAAGGTCTCCTCACCCGAAGGTATCGCATCCTTCCCTGTAGACGCTTCCCCGTGGATGGTGTGCGCATTTGGGCCGCTGGAGCATGCGTGCCTGGCTGAGGCGGCACGACAGGGCGGTGATCTACGGGTTGGATTTGAAAACAGCCTGACAAATTCGGAAGGCCAGCCCTGGCCTGATAATGCAGCCTCGGTCACAGCACTCATCGCTTTGCTTAAAGGAACTTCCCAATGAGCCACGTGTTTCCACGCCATACAAAATCCACCTTGCCCGTCGCGGTTGCTGGAGACGGGTGTTACCTGATCGACGCAGACGGCAAGCGTTATCTGGATTGTGGGGATGCGGCCGTGTCCTGCTTAGGCCATTCCAACCCGGCGGTTATTAAGGCCGTGCAGCAGCAAGTGGAACAGATCGCCTTTGCGCATAGCGGGTTTATGACTTCGGAACCGGCTGAAACGCTGGCGGATTTGCTGATCAAACACGCCCCGGGTGATTTGGAGCGGGTTTACTTTGTATCGGGTGGGTCCGAGGCCACCGAAGCTGCGATCAAACTGGCACGGCAGTACTATCTAGAGATCGGGCAGCCCGAACGCCGCCATGTGATTGCCCGCAAGCAGAGCTACCACGGCAACACGTTGGGCGCCTTGTCGGCGGGGGGCAATGAATGGCGCCGGGCGCAGTTTGCACCCATGTTGATCGGTATGTCCCATATCGCGGCCTGTTACGAATATGCCGAAAAACACGATGATGAGAGCAGCTTTGATTATGGCCAGCGCGTTGCCAATGAGCTTGAGGCCGAAATTTTGCGCCTTGGCCCTGATACGGTGATGGCATTCATGGCAGAGCCGGTGGTGGGTGCGACCTTGGGGGCGGTTCCAGCCGTTGAGGGGTATTTCCAGCGGATTCGGGAGTTTTGCGATCAATATGGCGTGCTTTTGATTTTGGATGAGGTCATGTGCGGTATGGGGCGAACCGGCCATCTGTTCGCCTGCGATCATGATCAGGTGAGCCCGGATATATTGTGCATTGCCAAAGGGTTGGGGGCCGGATATCAACCGATCGGTGCGATGCTGTGTACCGGCAAAATCTATGACGCGATCCGGGATGGCTCAGGCTTTTTCCAGCATGGTCACACCTACATCGGCCACCCAGTCGCCACCGCAGCCGCCCTGGCTGTTGTTCAGGAATTGACCTCCCAAGACCTGCCAAAACGCGCCGCGGCGATGGGCGAGAAGCTGGAATCCGCGCTGAACACAGCCTTTGGTCAGCATCCTCATGTGGGGGATATACGCGGGAGAGGCCTGTTCTGGGGCCTGGAGCTGGTGGCTGATCGCGCGACCAAAACCCCGTTTGACCCATCTTTGGGGCTAGCGGGGAAGGTTAAGAAAGCGGCGTTGGCCCAGGGTCTGATTTGTTATCCGATGTCGGGTACCCGCGATGGCAAAACCGGTGATCACATCCTGCTGGCACCACCTTTCATTATCGAAGAGGCCCAGATTGACGAGTTGGTCACCAAGCTTTCGGCGGCGTTGGACGCGTCCCTCTGACAATTCTGTGAGGGGCCTTTCCGCCAGCGAGGGCCTGATTAAGCTCGACCTGAAATAAAGACAGTAAGGTCCTTGAAAATGCTCAGAGATATCTGGATCAGCTTCCGAAACCTTCCGGTCTGGGTTCAAATTTGGATGTCGGCGGTTCTGGTTCCGGCCAATTTGGTGCCGCTGGCGTTTCTGGATCAGCCCTATGGGACGGTGATTGCGGGACTGGCCATTCTGGGGATGGCATTGAACTTGCCTATCATGATGGCAGAGCGTGGTATGTCGCGCGCCATGGCGCTTCCGCATCTGCTGTTCTGGACGCCAATGGTTTTGATCATCGTCTACGTTCTGAACACGCATACCGATCTTCTGCCGATCTACGCGCAGTTTTTGCTGGTGCTGTTGGTGATCGATCTTGTTTCGCTGGGCTTTGACCTGCGAGACGCGATTTTGTGGAACAAAGACCGCAAAAGCCAGTAATACGCGCGCAAAAAAGCCCCCTTGGCATCAAGGGGGCTTCTGCAACCGGCTTTATTTCTGTGGAAGCGGACCGATCATCATGATCATCTGACGGCCTTCCATCTTCGGCATGTTTTCGATCTTGCCGATTTCCTTAACGTCTTCTGCCACCCGTTCCAGAAGCTCACGGCCCAGGTTCTGGTGTGCCATCTCACGACCGCGGAAACGCAGTGTGACTTTGACCTTGTCGCCGTTTTCCAGAAACTTGAAAACATTGCGCATCTTGACGTCATAGTCATGGGTGTCGGTGTTGGGCCGGAATTTGACCTCTTTCACCTCGATGACTTTTTGCTTCTTACGGGCTTCGGCTTCGCGCTTTTGCGTTTCATATTTGAACTTGCCGAAGTCCATGATCTTGCAAACCGGCGGGTTCGCATTGGGCGAGATTTCGACCAGGTCGAGACCAGCTTCGTCAGCAAGTTGCATGGCTTTGGCGGGATGAACCACCCCGACATTTTCGCCTTCAGCGCCAATCAGGCGAATTTCGGGGGCACGGATCTTGTCATTGACGCGCGGTCCAGTGTCTCTCTGCGGCGGCGCGTTGTGGGGTCTGCGAGCTATGGGTTCATTCCTTTGATGATTGCAGAATTTCGAGCCCGGAATTTAGACCGGGCCGGGCAGCGTTTCAAGCAGCATAAACGCCTGTTAGTCGGAAATTCCCGTGAATTATCGCGGGAATCGGCTGGTCGGGTCAGGAATGGTCCGGCCAGCCGTGTCGATCAGCCGACAAATGCCTTTTCGATCACGAATTCCTTGGGTTCAGAGTTTGCGCCCTCGCGCAGGCCAAACCCTTCCAGGATTTCCTTGATATCCAGGTTAAAAGCCAATGAACCGCAGACCATCGCACGGTCGGTTTCCGGCTTGATGCCACCCTCGATTCCCAGATCGGCAAACACGGTGCCATCTTTCAGCAATTCGGTAATGCGGCCCATCTTAGGACTCTGTTCCCGCGTGGTGGTTGGGTAGTAGCGGATCTTGTCGGCAAAGCCTTCGCCGATCAGCTCGGCCAGCAATTCGTCTTGACGGATGCTTTCGATCAGCTGACGACCATATTCCAACTCGGCCACTTCGCGGCAGGTATGGGTGATGATGATCTCATCGTAGTCCTCATAGGTCTGCGGCTCGCGCAGCAGTGAGGCGAAGGGGGCAAAGCCGGTGCCGGTGGCAAAGAACCACAGGCGCTTGCCAGGCAGCAGGGCGTCATGGACCAATGTGCCAACAGGCTTGGGCCGCAGGATGATCTGGTCACCCGGTTTGATGTGCTGCAGCTTCGATGTCAGCGGGCCGTTCTGTACCTTGATCGAATAGAATTCCAGTTCTTCATCCCACGAAGGCGAAGCGATCGAATAGGCGCGCAACAAAGGCTTCTGACGACCGGTCTTGGGGTCCGGGTCGCCCATCAGGCCGATCATCACAAACTCGCCCGAGCGGAACCGCAGCGTTGCCGGGCGCGACACTTTGAACGAGAACAGGCTGTCGGTCCAATGCTTCACATCGGTCACGGTCTGCGCGTCGGGCAGAACGGGGGCCTTTACGGCGGTTGCTTCACTCACGGGTTTCATCTCTGTCATCGTTTCACTGCCGGTTTGTTAAACCGACATCTCCGTTTAATCTTTGATCCAGGTCAGGAAAAGGGGACAGATTGCCCCCGGTTCTGGTTGGCCGGTGATGGCGGGTTTAGCCGCGCAGGCGGGCCTGATAGTTGTTGTCTTGCCAATCGGCACGCGCCAGCCATTGATCTTCAGGTTGTCGGGCAGCCAGTGCGTTGTCGATTTCAACCTCGTCAAAGCCGCTGCGACGCGCCATGGCGTACTGGTCTGCAAGGACATGACCCTTTGCGCGCAAACGACCAGTAAAGCCTTTCAGGCGCAGAACACGAGCAATAGTGAAGCCGCGCCCATCCGCCGAGGATGGAAAGTCCACGCGTACCATCTTGGCGCCGCCCAGGCGATCAATCAGCTCATCCGGGTCGGTGTCCGAGGCCACATCCAGCGCCACAACGTCATTTGCGGCGTCTTCCAGTGTGACGAACCCGTCGGTCCAGTCGTCGGGGGCAAAGCCCTCATCGTTTACGATTACGTTCATGTTGTCTCTCCGGCGCGCACCATCTTGCCATCGACAAAATGAATGCCGCATTCTTCCTTGCTCTGGTCGCGCCAGCGTCCGGCGCGGGGGTCTTCGCCTTCTTTGACCGGCGAGGTGCAGGGCGCACAGCCGATCGAAGGGTATCCTTTGGCCACCAGCGGATGCCGGGGCAGGTTGTTTTCTTCCATGTAAGCCCGCACGTCTTCGGGCGCCCAATGGGCCAGGGGGTTCACCTTGATCCGGCCGGTTCCGTCTTCGACCTCGAAGAAATCGAGCGCGGCGCGGGTGCCGGACTGGAATCTCTTGCGCCCGGTAATCCAGCCGCAATACCCGGTCAATGCCTGTTGCAGCGGGAAGGTCTTGCGCAGGTTGCAGCACGCATCCGTATCCCGTAGGCGCAGCGCGCCATAGGGGTCTTCCCGCTGAATGTCCTGATCATCCGTGCGGACGATATGAACGTTTTTCAGGCCCAGACGCTCGCTGACCTCCTGCTGGTATTCCAGCGTTTCGGTGAACAGCATCTGCGTGTCCACAAACAGCACCGGGGTCATCTTGTCGACCACCGCCGCCATATGCAGCAACACCACCGATTCCGCCCCAAAGCTTGAGACCAGAGCAAGCTCGTCGATCTCTTCGATTGCGCCATGCATGACATCATGGGCGCTGTGGTGGCGGAACCGGTTGTTCAGCGCGTCAACCTTGTCGGTCAGTTCGCGCCTGTCTGCACCCAGTTCCGTCTGGATAAGGTCAAGCGGCATTCGCCTGAACCTCGGGGTAGACGGCCGCCTTGAACGGAGCCATACCGACGCGGCGATATGTTTCCAGGAAGGTTTCTTCGGCGCTCTCACGCTGGTTCAGATAGGTGTCCACGATGCGTTCGACGGCTGGCACGATCTCGTCATAGGCAAAGCCTGGACCAGTGCGGTCGCCAACGGCGGCTGTTTCGGTCGCGTCACCGCCCAGAGTAATCTGGTAGTTTTCGACGCCTGCGCGATCCAGACCCAGAATGCCGATATGGCCCACATGGTGGTGACCACATGCGTTGATGCAGCCCGAGATCTTGATCTTCAGGTGACCGATATCATGCTCCAGCTTCAGCTCGTCAAACCGGGTCGCGATTTCCTGCGCAACCGGGATCGAGCGGGCCGTCGCCAGCGCGCAGTAATCCATGCCGGGGCAGGCGATGATGTCGCTGATCAGGCCGATATTGGCTGTGGCCAGGTCGTATTCCTTCAGCTTCGCATAGATCGCGGGCAGGTCCGATTTGTGGACATGCGGCAGGATCACGTTCTGCTCATGGCTAATGCGCAATTCGTCATAGGCGAACTCCTCGGCCAGATCGGCCATCACGCGCATCTGCTCGGCAGTTGCATCGCCGGGCGTCTGGCCGTGCTTCTTAATCGAGATCGTCACGATCGCATGGTTCGCATCCTTGTGCGGCGCGATGTTGGTGTCGACCCACGAGCGGAAGACCGGATCGTTGGTATAGGCGCTTTCAAACGACGCAACCGAGCCCTGACGGAAATCAGGCGCTGCAAAGTGACCCTTGATCTCTTCCAGCAGGTTCATGTCGGCTCCCTTGAACTGCGGGCGAACCTGCAGGAAACGCTCGTTCACTTTGGCGCGGATGGCGTCGATGCCGTGTTCGTGCACGGTGATCTTGATGCGCGCTTTGTACTTGTTGTCACGGCGACCGATTTGGTTCCACACAGAAACGGTGGCCTCCAGATACGCCAGCAGGTCGTCAAAGGCGACGAATTCGGACAGTTCCTTGCCGATCATCGGGGTGCGGCCCAGACCACCACCAACGATGACGCGGGCGCCCAGAACGCCGTCACGTTCAACCAGTTGCAGGCCGATATCGTGGGCTTTGATCACGGCACGGTCGTTTTCCGAGCCGGTGATGGCGATCTTGAACTTGCGCGGCATGAACTGGAACTCTGGGTGGTCGGTGGACCACTGGCGCAGCAGTTCAGCGTATGGGCGCGGATCGGCGACCTCATCCGCGGCGGCACCGGCGAAATGGTCGGCGGTCACGTTGCGGATGGTGTTGCCCGAGGTCTGGATGGCATGCATGCCAACCTCAGCCAGCGCGTCCAGCATATCCGGCACGTCATTCAGTTTCGGCCAGTTGTACTGGATGTTCTGACGAGTGGTGAAATGGCCATATCCCTTGTCCCACTTCTCGGCCAGCAGGGCCAGTTGGCGCATCTGTGCGCTGGATAGGGTGCCATAGGGGATCGCGACGCGCAGCATATAGGCGTGCAACTGCAGATACAGGCCGTTCATCAGGCGCAGGGGCTTGAATTCATCTTCGGTGAGCGAGCCGTCAATACGACGCTCAACCTGCGCGCGGAATTGTTTGTTGCGTTCTGCCAGAAAGGCTGTGTCGAACTCGGAGTAGCGATACATATCTAGCTGTCCTTAGTTGCAGCCCCGAAACCCGGGGCCTTGAAGGGGGGAGAGAAGGGCCGGAAATCAGGCCCGGGGCTGCGTTTCGGTTTCCTGTTTGCCATGGGCATAGTTCGAAGGTCCGGTACGGCGGAACTCCTCGCGGAAATGGGTGGGTTCGGGGCCGTTGTCGCCGGCAACCGCATCGGCCAGGTAGGCGCCAACAATCTTGTTGGCCTGACGGGCCGCATCCAGCAGACGCACCTGCGCGTGGGCCTCATCGGTGATCAGCTCGGCCTCGGATAGTTCGCGCGACCAGCGGTCATCCTCGGTCTGGTAGATCACATCGCCTTCCAACAGGTCATTGGCGGTGACAACTTTGGGGGTAAAAGCGCGGGCCATCAGGCAAGCTCCTTATTGAATTCGGTCAGGGCCTCAGCTGCTTGACGCGGGGCAAGGCCATAGAATGTCAGCACCGGTCCATCCAGTTCGGCGGCGCTCAGGTCGGTGGGCAATTGATCCAGGTTAGTGGTCAGAACGCGCTGATCCGGGCGCGAGGCGTTTTCGACCAATGTGATCGGGGTCGCGCGATCCGCGCCATGCATGATCAGACGGCCCTGAATGAAACGCGCGGATTTTTTGCCCATATAGATCGCGGCAACCGAGCCATTGCGGGCAAGCGCAGACCAATCGTGATCGGCAAAGCCTTTCATGTCATGCCCGGTCAGAAAGCGAGCCGAAGAATTACGACCGCGGCGGGTAAGACTTTGGCCAATTCCTGCAACAGCGGCAGACGCGGCTGTGATGCCCGGAACGATGCTCCAACGGATGCCAGCAGCATTGACGGCGTCGATTTCTTCATCCAGCC
This sequence comes from Ruegeria sp. H3, assembly GCF_056533095.1. Classification (NCBI taxonomy): domain Bacteria; kingdom Pseudomonadati; phylum Pseudomonadota; class Alphaproteobacteria; order Rhodobacterales; family Roseobacteraceae; genus Ruegeria; species Ruegeria sp. H3. The sequence goes on from NZ_JBQFOD010000030.1 coordinate 8,997, forward strand.
GCCCGAACACTGTGGGGTCACCGGATTTGAGGCGCACGACGCGGTTGCCTTTCAGCGCATAGTCGACCAGAAGCGCGTCGATATCTTCCTGTTTCCAGGAGGGTCCAAACCCGGCTTTTCCAACATCGACGAGAGTCGCCGTCTGACCGGCAAGCGCCAGAATCTCTGCGCTGATCAGTCGGTCATGCAGGACAACATCAGCGCGCATAAAGGCTTTGAGGGCCTTTTGCGTCAGCAGGTCCGGATCGCCGGGCCCGGCGCCGACAAATTCAACATATCCTGTTGTGCGTTCGAACTGCATCAGATCGTCCAGAGCGTGGTTTGACTTGCCCCTCAATATAGGAAATATTCCCATCAAAGCGCCATATTGGTGATCAAATAAGGACAAATGTTCTGATGATTGAAAATGGCGGGACTTAGGTTCTAGATTCGAAGGAAAACCGGAATGACGGTGCGGATAGACAGCACAGATCGGAAAATTTTGGCAGAGTTGCAGCGCGATGCCAGTCAGTCGCTGGATGAAATAGCGGCCAATGTAGGCAGTTCCAAGACGCCTGTTTGGAATCGAATCCGTAAACTAAAAAGTGCTGGCATTATTGGCCAGCAAACGGTTTTGCTGGATGCTGAGGCGTTGGGTTTTGAGGCAACATTCTTTGTTCTGATCCGGACCTCGGAGCATGAGGCAGACTGGCAGCGCAAGTTCCTGAAAGCGCTACGGGATCAGCCCGAAGTGCAAGAGGCGCACCGCCTAGCTGGGGATATCGATTACATCCTGAAGGTTCGGGTTAAAAATGCCCGTGCCTATGATCAGTTCTATCAATCCCTGATCGCTGAAGTGCGTGTGCACAACGTCACTGCGCTGTTGTCGATGGAAGAGATAAAATCAACAACAATGCTTCCCTTGAACGCATTGGCGGTCGATTAAGCTGCTAGGGGGCTCTGCCCCCTCCGTCCCTAACGGGGCGACTCCCCCGGCATACTTTGG
>NZ_JBQFOD010000031.1:2500-6157 GCF_056533095.1 Ruegeria sp. H3
AATCAACACTGTTTGATCGTGCCGAGTGTGGCACTGATCTCGGTCGTTCTTGTCTTCGTCCTCAAGTAGCCGAATAGGCGGTAGGACACATAGGGGGTGAGCGGCGCAGTTTGGGTCTAGCCGGCCTGGAATGTGTATCGCGACTGAAACGAACAGAGTTGTCCAAGTCAAATATACTAACCCGAGCGACCTGCGTTGATCAGCTGCACGGCTGGGAGACCATATGGGGTTGCTCAATTGTCCTCGTCCAAGTGGCGGGGGCGGGAAATGTATGTTTTTGGTTCAGAAGAAAGATGACCTTTAGTTACCAGCTGGGTCATCACGATCGACATAGTCGAAGCCTGCAGGCCGAAAGGCCGAAAGGGTTCACGCGCTCAAGTAGCCGAATAGGCGGTAGCGCAAAGATTAAGTCTTTCTTTTTCTGGATCAAATCAAGCGCGAGAAGGGCGTTTGGTGAATGCCTTGGCAGCAAGAGGCGATGAAAGACGTGATACTCTGCGATAAGCCATGGGGAGCTGAGAATAAGCTTTGATCCATGGATCTCTGAATGGGGCAACCCACCTGAAAGCTTCATATTGTTATCTTTGATACTCAATATGGGGTTTAAACAGGTACTTAAGACCTGAATACATAGGGTTTTAAGAGCAAACCCGGGGAACTGAAACATCTAAGTACCCGGAGGAAAGGAAATCAATTGATACTCCCCTAGTAGCGGCGAGCGAACGGGGACCAGCCGAGCCAGATAAGTGACTAGAACACGTTGGGAAGCGTGGCCATAGCGGGTGACAGCCCCGTATAGGAAGCTTTGATGGACGTATTAAGTAGGGCGGAACACGTGAAATTCTGTCTGAAGATCGGAGGACCACCTTCGAAGGCTAAGTACTCCTTGCTGACCGATAGCGAACCAGTACCGTGAGGGAAAGGTGAAAAGCACCCCGACGAGGGGAGTGAAACAGTACCTGAAACCGAACGCCTACAATCAGTCGGAGGCTCCTTGCGAGCTGACGGCGTACCTTTTGTATAATGGGTCATCGACTTGGTCTTACGAGCAAGCTTAAGCCGTTAGGTGTAGGCGTAGCGAAAGCGAGTCTTAATAGGGCGTATGAGTTCGTGGGATCAGACCCGAAACCGAGTGATCTAGGCATGGCCAGGTTGAAGGTAAGGTAACACTTACTGGAGGACCGAACCCACATCCGTTGAAAAGGATCGGGATGAGCTGTGCCTAGGGGTGAAAGGCCAATCAAACTCGGAGATAGCTGGTTCTCTGCGAAATCTATTTAGGTAGAGCGTCATCCGAATACCCCGGGGGGTAGAGCACTGGATGGGTAATGGGGCCCCACAGGCTTACTGATCCTAACCAAACTCCGAATACCCGGGAGTACTAGATGGCAGACACACTGCGGATGCTAACGTCCGTAGTGGAGAGGGAAACAACCCTGACCTACGACTAAGGCCCCCAATTCATGGCTAAGTGGGAAAGCAGGTGGGACGACCAAAACAACCAGGAGGTTGGCTTAGAAGCAGCCATCCTTTAAAGATAGCGTAACAGCTCACTGGTCTAAATAAGTTGTCCTGCGGCGAAGATGTAACGGGGCTCAAGCCATGAGCCGAAGTCTAGGGATGCGTAAGCATCGGTAGCAGAGCGTAGTGTGACATAGAACCTTGTCTATATTGCCGCCGGTTATGCGGCGCGGGCAACCGCGCTCAAGTAGCCGAATAGGCGGTAGCGCAGACATAGGTTCTTTCGATGAAGCCGGGGCGTGAGCCATCCGGTGGAGAGATCACTAGTGAGAATGATGACATGAGTAGCGACAAAGAGTGTGAGAGACACTCTCGCCGAAAGTCCAAGGGTTCCTGCTTAAAGCTAATCTGAGCAGGGTAAGCCGGCCCCTAAGCCGAGGCCGAAAGGCGTAGGCGATGGGAACTAGGTTAATATTCCTAGGCCAGGAGGATGTGACGGATCACAGGTGTAGTTCAATCTTATCGGATTGATTGGGCTGCTGAGTGGTTCCTGGAAATAGCCCTCCATCAGACCGTACCCTAAACCGACACAGGTGGACTGGTAGAGCATACCAAGGCGCTTGAGAGAACGATGTTGAAGGAACTCGGCAAAATACCTCCGTAAGTTCGCGAGAAGGAGGCCCGGTTCCTAGGCAACTAGGGGCTGGGGGCACAAACCAGGGGGTGGCGACTGTTTATTAAAAACACAGGGCTCTGCGAAGTCGCAAGACGACGTATAGGGTCTGACGCCTGCCCGGTGCCTGAAGGTTAAAAGGAGAGGTGAGAGCCTTGAATTGAAGCCCAGGTAAACGGCGGCCGTAACTATAACGGTCCTAAGGTAGCGAAATTCCTTGTCGGGTAAGTTCCGACCTGCACGAATGGCGTAACGACTTCCCCGCTGTCTCCAACATCGACTCAGCGAAATTGAATTGCCTGTCAAGATGCAGGCTTCCCGCGGTTAGACGGAAAGACCCCGTGCACCTTTACTACAGCTTCGCACTGGCATCAGGATTGTGATGTGCAGGATAGGTGGTAGGCTTTGAAGCAGGAACGCAAGTCCCTGTGGAGCCTCCCTTGAGATACCACCCTTCGCACTCTTGATGTCTAACCGCGGTCCGTTATCCGGATCCGGGACCCTGCGTGGCGGGTAGTTTGACTGGGGCGGTCGCCTCCTAAAGCGTAACGGAGGCGCGCGAAGGTTGGCTCAGAGCGGTCGGAAATCGCTCGTTGAGTGCAATGGCAGAAGCCAGCCTGACTGCAAGACTGACAAGTCGAGCAGAGTCGAAAGACGGCCATAGTGATCCGGTGGTCCCGAGTGGAAGGGCCATCGCTCAACGGATAAAAGGTACGCCGGGGATAACAGGCTGATACTGCCCAAGAGTCCATATCGACGGCAGTGTTTGGCACCTCGATGTCGGCTCATCTCATCCTGGGGCTGGAGCAGGTCCCAAGGGTACGGCTGTTCGCCGTTTAAAGAGGTACGTGAGCTGGGTTTAGAACGTCGTGAGACAGTTCGGTCCCTATCTGCCGTGGGTGTAGGAGACTTGAGAGGAGTTGCCCCTAGTACGAGAGGACCGGGGTGAACGATCCACTGGTGGACCAGTTGTCGTGCCAACGGCAGTGCTGGGTAGCTATGATCGGACAGGATAACCGCTGAAGGCATCTAAGCGGGAAGCCCCCCTCAAAACAAGGTCTCCCTGAGGGCCGTGGAAGACCACCACGTCAATAGGCCGGAGATGTAAGCGCAGTAATGCGTTCAGTTGACCGGTACTAATCGCCCGATAGGCTTGATTTGATCCAGTAATGGAAAGACAAGACCAAAGACATACACACCTTGAACATGGACAGCGCGTGCCAACGCAAACGGCACTGTTGATTGACTATACAACCGAGTGGCAACGCGCATTCGCTTCGCGAATACGCTGCCTGCCACCCGTCGCTTTCTTGCTCCGCAAGAAAATCGACATGGGCTTTTCCTCGGTTTGGTGGTCATAGCGCAAGTGAAACACCCGGTCCCATCCCGAACCCGGAAGTTAAGCACTGCCGCGCCAATGGTACTTGGGCTTAAGCCCCGGGAGAGTAGGTCACCGCCAAACCTAGTAAAAGCCCATATCTCTCTAATACGATGAAAAGAACACTACCCGGTCTCAAGTAGCC
>NZ_JBQFOD010000032.1:0-4645 GCF_056533095.1 Ruegeria sp. H3
GCTCTTGCCGAGTGGCGTTAGCTTTGTTCCGGATAGGTTCGCGGTTTCCGCGGCAAACTGAGACTGGTTCGAATTCGTCTGACAGCACCGGAGGGCGTTAAAGCAATGAGTTCCAATTTTAAAGGATTCTTGGCGTGTAGGTGCCAGTCTATAGTCGGCTGTTTTCCTGCAAATGAACTGCACGCATTTCACTATATCGCTTGCGCCAACGGCAATGGGTTTGCTGCACAACACTGATCTGTCTGATCGCACTCTGGCGCAGCACGCCCCAAAAGCTGTTTTTGGTTTTTCAACGGTAGGCATCACGCGGTGTGGCTACGACTACCCAGTCACCGCTTGTCCCATACTTTGTACTCACGCATCGAAACCATTGTTTTGTAGCCGGATACAGGGCTGTCATTCATGTAGGCTGTTACGAACTCGTCAAATTCCGTCATGGACGAGCAATGCAGGATAAGGACGATATCGTCGTCGCCCGTAACCCATAGCATTCTGTTCACAGTCGGGCTTTTTCGAAGGTTGCGACAGAATTCATCCATTGTTTTTGGACTATGCCCTTCGATTGAAAGCAGGACTACAATAACCAGGGGGCGATCTTCGAGTTTGGGAGAAACAATTGCAACTTCGCGCTCGATCGCGCCAATTCTTCGCAACCGCTGCACGCGTCGCAGACAAGCAGCCGGAGATAAGCCGACATCACCGGAAAGCTGATCGCCGGTCCGACGACTGTCCACCTTCATAAGCGCAAGAATGCGCCTGTCGAATTCATCAAATTCTTCCATAGTTCGACACCCAATAAACGACTCTGCTGCGGAAATCTCGCAGAGATCGCGAGTGGATGCGAGATTTTAGTGCGGCAGCAGTGCGTTTTACGAGTTCGCCGCTTCGGCAATTGTTAGGTCTTGTTTGCGAAAATAATGGAGACAAACAGGATGACTTTTGGACCAAATGGCAAACCATTGAAAGGTCGAGACCGGGATAAATGGGCTTTTCTCGTACTCTCGCGGCTATGGCTCACCAAGCTTTGCGGCGTTGCAGGCGTTCGCACATGAAACGCGGCGCGATTGCCATTCTGCCGCTTGCACTGGCTGCATCGTTCTATGGGTTCGCATTCGGGATTCTGGCTGCACAAGCAGGGTTCACCTGGTGGAGTGTGGGCGTACTTAGTGCTTCCGTGTATGCAGGATCATCGCAGATCGTCGCCGTCGAACAGTTATCCACAACCGGCTCGGTTATTGCAGCGATCATCGCGGGGGCGGCGCTCAATCTACGCTATATTGCAATTGTTGCGTCTCTGTCAGAGGTGCTGGACGGTCTTTCCATCAAACAAAAACTTCTCGCCATCCATCTGGTCAGTGATGAAAACTGGGCACTGACGATGGCGCAACGGGAAAGATCACCCGAAGTTGGAGCGGCATTTCTTTATGGTTCTGGCCTCGTTATGATAGGTGTATGGGTCTTGTCCACCATGATGGGCGCTGAGGTCGGGAACGCGCTGCCTGGCCTGGAGCGCTACGGAATTGGCTTTGCGTTCACGGCTGCATTTATAGCGATGACTTATGGGCTCTGGCAAAGAAAGTCTCAGTTACTGCCATGGTTGACAGCGGCAGTATTCGCCTTGGGAGCCTGCAGTATTGGTATCTCTTCTGCATTTGGAATTTTGGCCGGCGCCTTCGCAGGGTTGGTCGCAATTTATCTTCAGAAAGTTCTGCAGGAGGAGCACCCATGACCTCGGTTCATTTGCATCTTATCGGATTTCTGGCGATAGCGACGATAACGGTCAGAGTATCAGGGCTTGTTGCTGGCCAACGGATTCGACGGTCCAATCATTCCTGGGTCCTGAAGGAGCTTCCTGGGTTGATCCTTGTCAGTCTGGTTGCGGTATCGCTGGCAAATGAATCTGTGGTTGGTTGGATTTCGGCGGTGGCTGCTCTTGCAGCAACCTATTTGACGAAAAACGTGGTCATGGCGATGTTGTTTGGCGTGCTGGTTTTCAATGGCGTCGGCGTCTTTATCGGCTGAAGTCTGAACCAACCTTTCAAACGAAGGCCGCGATAAAGCCTCGCGATGAATCTTTAGCCAAGGTCCGTATTGAGCCGCTCGTATCGGCACGAACTTTACTGACTTATAAGCTGCTACGGGTACTTCAAAATTGGCAAATTGCCCAGACTAGTTATGGCTCAATGGGCATCAATTGTTCCGTTCGCCCAGCTCATCGTCACTCGCTTCAATTATTAGTATCGGGAGTAATACTGTCGCCCTGTCTTATCTCGCCATCCTCCAGGATATCGGCTCTTAAGCCGCCACGATGAACAAGACCTCGGAGCATGCCGGTCGGCGTCGTTCTTTGCAGCCATGCGCACGGTTCAGCCAGTCGAGATCCCTGGCACAGGATGCCGCCAACCCGAAAGCGTTGACCCATTAAGGCGTTGAGATCGATACCGCGCGTCACAATGTTCCTTCGCGCGTCCACTGCCGACATCTCGACCTCGTGTTCCGATGCCAAATACTCAATTGCTTCTGCTTCAATGAGCGTGAGAGCCTGGCCCCAACGGCCTTCGCACTGGAAGTGTCCCTTTCCGAGTGCGTAGCGGTCGCCGTCAATGCCGACGCCTGCAATAAGGCGCGCCGATGACAGCAATTCTCCGGGTGCGCCGGAGTCTGCAAACCGGAAAATTGCTTCGATGGTCCCTTGCTTTTCATCGCGGCTGGGCAGAGCCAATGCAGGGGGGGCGATGACCCAACCCTCCAAGACATCTCCACATCCACTCATGATTCCTTCTGGCACCCAGGCCACACCGGATGGCGTACCCGCCATCGCAACATACCCATCACCGCCCTCAAGTCTCCCGATCCACCATCCGGCCCATTGAAAACACTCGGGCGCGCGGACAGGGATAAGAGCAAGGTTTTGAGCGGCCAGCCAGTAACCGATTTTCTCTAGCCCAAGGTCATCGGGCGCAGCGGGAATTTCGTTCAAATCAGCGCCCAGAATTTGGGCCAAACAATCCGAAAAAGACTTGTTTTCGGAGGACCGGGTAGGGGATGGGAAAGATGTCTTTTTCATAGCTGAAGATATCCAATCTTAGATCATAAACGACGAAAAACTCCGAGCCAGCGTCAGGAAACACCTTCCGCGATCAGAAAATCTGCATCTGCATTTGCTTGCCTGATGGTGCGCGCAGCGCTGTATTCGGGAGAGTTGTAGCATGCCAATGCCGTGTCGAAGTCCTTGAACTCAACCACCACATTTCGGTCACGTGAGGCACCTTCAAGGGCGACGTATCGACCTCCACGCACGTGGAATTTTGCATCGAACTTTTCAAAAGCCTCTCGCGCGGCTTCAAGATACTTGGGATATTCACTGTTGTTGTGTACGGTTACCCGCACAATCCAATACCCTTTTGGCATTTTTTTCCTCTTTTGATTTAATGTATTATGGCGCTTGCAGGGGCGATCATGTGTACGTTTGCATTGGGTGAAATGTGGATCTGGCTTTCCAGGACATGTGCGGGGTCTTGGTTGTCCATTTCGTTCTCCTCAAACTCGAGATGTGGCTTTCCTTGCGTTCTAGTGCAGTGGTGCCATCGATAAAAACGAGTTATTTTGATCTAAAAGATCGATCTTGGAGATGGATGGATGGAGCTTTCTGATTTGCGGGTTCTTCGCGCGGTCGTGCACGAGGGCGGCGTAACACGCGCTGCAGAGCGTCTGGGTCGCGTGCAATCCGCAGTTACAAGCCGCATCCAGCAACTTGAGGATCGATTGGAGACGACTCTCTTTATCCGACAAGGTCGTAAAATGGTTCTTACCCCGGCTGGCAGGATTCTGATGGAGTATGCCGAGCGACTTCTGGCGCTGGCTGAAGAAGCAGAGGACGCACTGCATTCTGACAAGCCAACAGGCGTCCTGCGTATCGGATCGATGGAAAGCACTGCGGCGGTTCGCCTCCCCGGACCGCTTGCTACTTTTTCCGAACGTTTTCCCAGTGTCACTTTGGAGATGCAGACTGGCAATCCTGTCATGCTTCTGGATGCATTGATGCAGGGTGAGATCGATGCAGCCTTTATCGCAGAGCCTGTTCCGGAGAAGCGATTTGACCAGATGACCGCTTTCACGGAAACGCCGGTCCTCGTGACGTCGGATACATACGCGCCGATTGGAGGTAAGAATGGCTGCCCTCGAACCGTGTTGGTTTTTGAGCATGGATGCCCACATCGCAAGCTTCTTGAGCAATGGTTTGCGCAACAAGAGGATTTTCCTGAGCGCACAATCCAAATGGGTTCGTACCATGCCATGTTGGGCTGCGTACTGGCTGGAATGGGTGCGGCACTCGTACCTTACAGCGTCATTGATACATTTCCATCGGCTCGTAGGCTGCGGGTCACGCATCTGCCGGAAGGGAGCAACACGTTGCAAACAAAGCTGGCGTGGCCGAAGGGTAAATTGTCACCCAATGTCGCAGCGCTAAAGGGCGCCGTTAAAGAACATTGCAACAAACCCCGAAACTTGGATCAATAATAGAGTGTTTAGAAGAGAACGGCTTCGGAGACCTTAGGTTCTGGACCCATTAATTTGGTTGCCGTCATCTCGGCTGCGTGATTCAAACCCCTGAGTTTCAGGGGTATAACATGAGTAATCTATT
>NZ_JBQFOD010000033.1:0-3766 GCF_056533095.1 Ruegeria sp. H3
AAAAAGCCCCGGTTTTGACCGGGGCTTTTGTTTCTTCGGCTGCCCCCCTTAGCTACAAGCTTGGACGGCGCGTTTGGTCATGACGGAGACCAGATGTGCGCGGTAGTCTTTGCTGCCATGCAGGTCGGCGATCATGTTCATCGGGTTGACCTTCAGCCCCATCAACGCGTTGGCGCGGAATTCGGTGTTGAGCGCGGCTTCCGCCTCGGACCAGCGGAACACGCCGTCCTCGCTGGCGCCGGTGACGGCCACGCGAACCCCATCCGCAAACCGGGCCAGATAGACCCCGACCAAGGCAAAGCGCGAGGCGGGCTGCAGGAACTTCTGGTAGCTTGCAGCTTGCGGTACTGGGAAACGGACCGAGGTGATGATCTCGCCCTCATCCAGCGCAGTACTGAACATGCCTTCAAAGAAGTCATCCGCCGCGATCTGGCGCGTGTTGGTCACAACCGTCGCGCCCGAGCCCAGCACACCCGCCGGATAACAGGCCGCCGGATCGTTATTGGCAACTGACCCGCCGATGGTGCCGCGATTGCGCACCGCCGGATCACCGATCTGACCCGCCAGCGCGGCCAGCGCCGGATACGACCCCGCCGCCTCACGCGCCACCGTGGCATGGGGCGTCGCCCCGCCAATGGTGACCGAGCCGTCATCCTCGACACAGACACCCTGCATCTCGGCAATCCCGCTCATGCTGACCAGCACCGAAGGCGCCGCCAAGCGCTGCTTCAGCGTCGGGATCAGCGTCTGCCCGCCCCCCAGCGCCTGCGCATCCTCGGCCCCCATCGCAGCAACCGCGTCAGCAATGGTCGAGGGCTTTTCAAACTCGAAACTGTACATTTCGTCTTCCTTTCCGAAAGGCGCGGATCCGCCCTTCATCTGGCTAAAAATATCCCGGGGGTAGCTGGGGGCAGAGCCCCCAGCTACCCCAACCTCTCAGCTGTTCATCGCTGCCCAAACGCGCGACGGGCTTACTGGCATATCGATGTGATCCACCGCCTTGCCGCCCGCGTTCAGCGCATCCAGAACCGCATTGACCACAGCTGGCGGAGAGCCGATCGCCCCGGCCTCACCACAGCCCTTCACCCCCAACGGGTTATGCGTACAGGGCGTCTGGCTGGAATGATCCACGCCGTAGAACGGCACATCATCGGCGCGCGGCATGGCGTAATCCATGAAGGACGCGCTCAGCAGCTGGCCATTCTCGTCATAGGCGCAGTTCTCCAGCAGCGCCTGACCGATACCCTGACCAATGCCGCCATGAACCTGACCATCCACGATCATCGGGTTGACGATGTTGCCAAAGTCATCCGCCGCGGTGAAGGCCTCGATCGTGACCTGACCGGTCTCGGGGTCGACCTCGACCTCGCAGGCATAAGCGCCCGAGGGGAAGGTGAAGTTGGCCGGGTCGTAAAACGCGGTCTCCTCCAGCCCCGGTTCTACCTCCAGCGGGTAGTTATGCGGCACATAGGCCGTGAGGGTCACATCGCCCCAGGCCACCGACTTGTCGGTGCCTGCCACGCTGAACTGACCGTCCTTCAGCTCAATATCGGCTTCCGAGGCCTCGAGCAGGTGGGCGGCAATCTTCTTGGCTTTGTCGATCACCTTCTCGGTGGCCTTCACCATGGCCGAGCCACAGACCGCTAGCGACCGTGAGCCATAGGTACCCATGCCGAACGGGATCTTCGAGGTGTCGCCATGCACGATCTCGACCATCGACTCGTCGATGCCGATCATGTCGGCCACAACCTGCGGGAAGGCGGTCTCATGCCCCTGCCCGTGGCTGTGCGCGCCCACCATGACACTGATCGAGCCGGTGGCATTCACCCGCACGGTGGCCGCATCGTAAAGACCCGCCCGGGCTCCCAGCATGCCAACGATGTTCGACGGAGCGATCCCGCACGCCTCGATATAGCAGTTGATGCCCAGACCGCGCAGCTTGCCCTTGGCCTCGCTTTCCGCACGGCGGGCAGCAAAGCCTGCCAGATCGGCCGCGGCCTCAAGCTTGTCCATGGTCCCGTTGTAATCCCCGGTGTCATAGGTCAGAGCCACCGGCGTGTCATAGGGGAACTGGGTGATGAAGTTCTGACGGCGCAGGGCAATCGGGTCGACCCCCAACTCGCGCGCGGCCTTGTCCACCACGCGCTCCAACTGGAACGTCGCTTCGGGCCGACCCGCGCCGCGATAGGCATCCACCGGCACCGTATTGGTAAACATCGCCTTCACATTCACCTGAATAACCGGCGTCTTGTAATTGCCAGCCATCAGCGTGCCGTGCAGCCATGTGGGCACGGAGCTTGAGAAGGTCGACAGATACGCTCCAAGGTTCGCGTAGGTGTTGGTGCGCAGGCCAATGAAGTTGTTGTCTGCATCCAGCGCCAGTTCGATTTTGCTGACATGATCCCGGCCATGGGCGTCCGACATGAACGCCTCGGACCGGCTGGAAGTCCACTTCACGGGCCGGTTGCAGGCCTTGGCGGCGAAGGTACAGAACGCCTCTTCCGCATAGTGGAAGATCTTGGTGCCAAAGCCACCGCCCACATCCGGGGCCACCACGCGGACCTTATGCTCGGGCAGGCCCAGCACAAAGGCGCACATCAGCAGACGGATCACATGCGGGTTCTGCGAGGTGGTATAGAGCGTATAGTCCTCGGTCGCGCGGGAATACTCCCCCACCGCCACGCGCGGTTCCATCGGGTTGGCGACCAGGCGGTTGTTGACCAGATCCAGCGTGGTCACATGGGCCGCACCCGCAAAGACCTCATTGACCTTGGCGTCATCCGCCTCACCCAGCTGCCAGTCATAGCAGACATTGTTCTTCAGATCGTCATGGACCAGCGTCGCGCCCTCTTGCGCGGCGGCCTTCATGTCGATCACGGCGGGCAGTTCCTCGATCTCGAGGTCAATCGCCTCGGCCGCGTCACGCGCCTGTTCCAGGCTGTCGGCCACGACGGCGGCGATGGGATCGCCCACATGGCGCACCTTGCCTTGGGCCAGAATGGGATGCGCAGGCTCCTGCATGGGCGCGCCATGCTTGTCCGTCACCTCCCAGCCGCAGGGCATGCCGCCCACGCCTTCAAAATCCTTGCCGGTGAACACCTTGACCACGCCCGGCATGGCCTCGGCCGCCGAGGTATCAAGGCTGGTGATCCGGCCATGCGCGATATCCGAGCGCAGGAAATGAACATAGGCCTGTCCGGCCACGTTGATGTCGTCGGTGTAATTGCCTGCTCCGGTCAGAAAGCGCACGTCCTCGCGCCGCTTGGAACTGGCTCCGATGCCACTGTCTTTGGGCATTGCTTGTTCTCCTCCCTCGGGCCGCTTATTCGGCGGCGATGCTGCTGACGTCCTGGCCCGAAGCGGCCATGATCGCCTTGACGATGTTATGATAGCCCGTGCAGCGGCACAGGTTGCCTTCCAGATACTTGCGGATCTCTGCTTCCGTCGGGCGCGGATTGTCCTTCAGCAAAGCCGCCGCGCTCATCACCATGCCCGGCGTGCAGAAGCCGCATTGCAGACCGTGGTGATCCTGAAACGCCTGCTGGATCACGTTCAACGACCCATCCGGGCTGGACTGGCCTTCAATCGTGCCAACCTCAGCCCCATCCGCCTCAACTGCCAGCATGTTGCAAGACTTCACCGCCTCACCGTTCACATGCACCACGCAGGCCCCGCACTGCGCCGTGTCACACCCAACATGCGTCCCAGTCAAACTCAAATGATCCCGCAAAAAACCAGACAATAACGTCCGACCCTCTACATCGCC
>NZ_JBQFOD010000034.1:0-3722 GCF_056533095.1 Ruegeria sp. H3
TATGACAGATGCCCAAAGGTATTCCTTTCGGCCATCGCTCTAGCAGCTACCGTACTGTTCTGGCTGTAAATCAATGAGTCTGGAGCCTAGTCTGTTCCATGGGTGCCGATGGCAGACACGCGAGGTAGCTTTCACTGATTCCAGTGTAACGAGCGGCCTCCCTGGCCGTCAGATAGTTTGCCTGCATAGCATTGCTCCTTTGAACACGTCTAGGAGCAACAGAGAAACAATTGGAGTTGGCGTCATGGGTCGTGCAAAAGAATTAGTGGTCTTTACGCCCCACATACCTTCTCCAACTGCGAAACGCTGACGTCGGCAGTTCTTCTATGTCGAAGAGCTCAAACATATCGCTCAGAAATCGGTAGAATGGACCGCTTTCATTCATCGCTTTGGGAACTTTTATCGTTCCAGGGTGGCGCTCACAGAATCCAACACAAGCTGCCACCAGGCGCCAAGCCTCTATTGCTTTTTTTGCCAACCGGGACACCTTGAGCTGCCGCCTCTTCAGCGTCTTCGATCAACTCCGCGAAATGACGAAGTCTCCTGAAAAACTCTTCGCTTGCCAACATCGCCTTCCAGTGTGGAGACTCCTTCAATTTGTCAGTGAAAGTATCGTGGTCGCCTTCGGTGCCTTCATCTTCGTTTAACAACCTGCTTCTTTGAATAGCTCCGATACGAAATGCATCGCTAACAGGGGTGGGGAGACGGTCCAGAATTTCATCTGCCTCGTTCAAACGTGTTCTCAGTTTAGCGAGGTCTTCCGATACGCGTTTAGCTGACCAGAATTCATCCAGTTCATGCGCCTGATCGAAAACCAAGTAGTGCGCTACCCAACCAAAGCTCTCATCGTCAAAACACTCGTGTTTTTTAAAGTGTTTTCTAAGAAGTCGAATTAATTCGCTATGGAACTTGCTGGGGCCAGCTTCGAATTCCTCTTGGTCTGGCAAATCAAGTTCGAGTATTTCCGGGTCGATCGGCAATATCCAATCTCGCTCACTCATCAAAACCCACCGTTTTTGCCCGCGGTCCTGTGAAGCAACTCCCGACAGACAGTGTCCATCGCCGGCCTGAGTGCGTCGAGCGATGGCTTCACATAGCGCTGACCGGTGATCGAAAGCGGCGTGTGATTGAGCAGGCGCCCTACAATATCTTCTAATATCCCCGCCTCCATGGCGACCGTCGCAAAGGTCCGGCGATGGGAATGAATGGACCATTGCAGACGCTCGGGTCCCTTCAAATGTCCACTGGGCGATTTGGGCGACGGAAACACCCATTGACGATGCAGACCGCGCAGTGGTGCCAATATCTCGTGATGAACCTGTGAGATGGGAAGATCAAAACTGCGCCCGTTCTTGGTCATCGGCAAATGGATGTAGTCTTCGTGCACATTCTTCCATTCGAGCGTCAGCGCCTCGGTTTTACGAAAGCCTGTGAACAACAGCAATTCGTAGAAGACCTTGTGGATGGGGTTGTAGAGATCGTCCACTGATTGACGCCAGGAGCGTAAATCCTCAATGATCGCTCCTTCTGGCTTTTCTTCATACCACTCGATGACCATCGTCGGGCTTTCCGGCAGATCATGTACGCGCCGCGCATGGTTCCAGACGGTCCGAAAGTACTTCAAAGTATGATTTGCTGAGGATGGTGTCGCCGCCATGGATCTATGACGCTCAACAACCATCGACTTGGTGATCTCATCCAGCGGCAGGCGCAGCCAATCTTTCAAATGAAGCTCGAACTGCTGACGCACACCGGATCGGTGGGCCTCAGACCGAAGCTTGGGACGTGCCAGATAGGTTTCCATGGCCGTCTCCAGTGTGGGCGCTCCAATCTGCAGCTACCTGCCTGCTCCCCTGCCCCAGTCCAACGCGAAACCCAAAGCAGTTTGGCGTGCGACGTCCGCAGAAATCAGGGGGTAGCGCCCGATTAAAACCCATCGGGTTTGCCCTCCAACGTCTTTCTGGAAATACCAGGTTTTCGACTGTTTCCCCACGAAGAGAACAAGCCCCTTTACCTCGACATCCCAGTGCTTTGCAGTACCTTCTTTTGTTTGCGGAACCTTGCGTGCGAACGTCTCTGTGAGCTTAGGCATTTTATCGGCTTTTTGTCGGAATTGGATTGAAACCTGAGGAAACCACAGGAACCATTGTGACAAAATTAATTACTTATATTGAAACACTTGGCAAGACAGGGAATGTCTGGGAAACATACTGTCATTGCTTGGAAGGCAGGGGCTTTACCATTAAGCTATACCCGCTCACGGTTTTGGCTGGTTAGGACATGCGTCTGGGCGCGTCAAGCGCGAAGTGACCATATGAGGGTCAGATTTCTGCGCTGCGCTTTGACCACCAATTCGCTTCGCCCATCGGATCAAAGGCGGGCCAGCCCCGGAGAACGACCAGGGCCGGTTCAGGCTTAGTGGCCAGTTAGAACCAGGGTGTTGACCGGCATTAGGATCAATCGCAGGCGCAGCCCCGCCGCATGTACCACACCTATGGTGTCAACAACGTGAAGAAAGGCGCCTTCCCAGAACCCCAGGTCTTCGTGTTCAAGCCTTTCATGATTGTCAGTATAGACATTCGCCAGACAATTACTGCCCCGCGGAATGTCGTCGGCCATGCCTTTGTAAAGCGGCTCCATATAAACCAGTATGGACCCGGGAACCTTGTTGTTTTGCACATCGCGCAGCTCGTCCGATGGTCTGATCTGACCAGATGGGATGACATCCTGAACTTCGACCACAACCATCGGGATCACGGTAAAGGGTTTGGTCATGCATCCCAGCTCTCCGATCATGCCGGGTTTGATGACCTGTGCAGATAGCTGATTGAACGCCGCCTGAAACCGATCATGCCCGGAATGGGACGGCACGAGAATACCTGCGGGTCGCAACAGTGGACTGACATAATCCCCCACCTGCAACCCAAACTGTTCTACACGTCCGGTCACACCGGCATTGATCACAGTCTTGTCCAGTTCCGTCATCGCGGCATCGAGTTGCGCATTTGCGCTGGCAAGTTGGGCCGGGATCAATTCTTCGATTTGTTGAACAACCGCTGCCCGCTTGGACTGGGCTGCCGTTACCTGCGCTTCGCGCTCGGCCACGAGATTTTCTAACCGCTCAATCTCGGCCAATCGAACCGCGCTAGAGCCCTCGTCACGCAGCGTGGTGTTGCGCTCAAGGTCTTCCAGCGATTGCGCCAGCGCCGCGCGGGCCCCGGCAATACCTGCATCGGCTTCTGCCAGATCAGTTTCTGCCACTTTCAGTGAGGCCTGGACCTGAGCCACTTGCGCGTGCGCCGACTGAACCTGCGCTTGCTGAGTGAAATCCTCGATCCGGAAAATCGGTTGACCAGCGATCACCTGTTCGTTGTTGCGCACGTAAACTTCTGCCACACGACCGCCCAGTTGCGGCAGGATGGTAACCGTCCGGAAGTAGGATGCGGCACTGGAACTGGCCGGATGAAAGTAGAACAGCGTGGTAATCACCGTCAGGGCCAGGATGGCGCAGGTGGTCAAGCCCCAGCGCAATTCGTACCACATTGTGAACAGGGTGATTTCATGCCCGATGCGTTTGCCTTGCACAAAGCGGCGGAACAGATAATCGGGCAGCACCGTGATCAGGGCGCAGAGCATTGTTTCGATCATTGCCTACTGCTCCCGCGTTTCGCTAGTTTCTGCAACGGGTCCTCCGGCTTGCACAGCTTCGGTCACAGCGTCCG
>NZ_JBQFOD010000035.1:0-3003 GCF_056533095.1 Ruegeria sp. H3
GCTAAGCAGACCCCATTGGAAATCAACCTTAATATGCAATTGCCAACAGGAAACAATCCTGGATTTACAGCCAGAAAGAACGACCATAAGCAACTAGTATCACCGTATTAAACGGCTGCTTCTTGTCGCGGCCTTGGTTTTCACGCTGATGCAGCGAATGGCGGCTTCCCGCCGATTCTGTTGAAAAACAACGTGTTGCAGTCGCAGAATGGGGTGACCTGAGCACGGCACGAGCGCCTTTCTGGTCAGGCGTTTCGCGTTTGCTGCGGTGCGGGAAAGATTTTCGCCAATTTGCGGAGGTTCTGGGCGGTGGCGGCGAGGAGGAATTCGTCATTTGCGCCGCACGGTCCACGTAATCGGAGCCGTCCAAGGCCTAGGATGCGCTTGAGGTGGGCGAAGAGCATCTCAACTTTCTTTCTGAGCTTCATCGCAATCTGGTACTCTTCAGTTTTGGCCAGATCTCTGGCGACCTGGCGCGCATCTTCGTGCTCTTCGCGGGTGATTTTGCGTGCATCAGCGTTGGGGCAGCATCTTTGTTTGGACGGACATACCTGGCAGACTTCTTTCAAGGCGCGATAGCGGGCTGTGCCCTTGCCCGACGGCCCCCGGTTTGGATCAGAGTAATTCCGGCGGAACTGTTTAAGCGCGTGACCCTCTGGGCAGATATATTGATCATGCTCAGCGTCCCATTCGAAGTCTGTGCGTGTCCAGGTGCCGTCGGGGCGTCCGGCCTTGTCGATGACCGGGATGTAAGGATCGATCTTGCGATCCACGAGCCAGCCGAGCATCGGGCCTGAGCCGTAGGCGGTATCGGCGATCATCCAGTCGGGGACGAGGTCGAACTTGTCCTTCACCCGGTCCAGCATCGTCTTTGTCGACCCCACTTCGGCTTGCCGGATGGATCTGGTCGCTTCCACATCCACAATCACGCTGTGATCTGTATCAACGAGGTAGTTATCAGAGTAAGCAAAGAAGGCTGGTGCCTTGTGCGCCGCTGTCCATTGGCTGGCAGGGTCCGAATATGAAATGAACTTAGGCTTGACTGGCGAGGCAGCACCAAACGCGGCCTCATCCAGGGTTTCCAGATATTCCCGAACAGCGCGCGGTGCGGTCTTGGCATCGATCTGTGCAGCATCCCATTCTTCTTGTGACGCTGAATACTGCTTGGTCGCTTCTGCCTCAATCAAGCTGGCATCAATCGCCATACGCTGGCCGCTGACCAAACCTTCTGCGATGGACCGCGTCACTGTCGTTTCGAACACGTGCCGCAAGAGTTCACTCTCGCGGAACCGACCATGGCGGTTCTTGGAAAAGGTAGAGTGATCCGGCACTCGATCAGTCAGATCGAGGCGACAGAACCAGCGATACGCAAGGTTCAGGTGCACTTCTTCGCACAACCGCCGTTCCGACCGGATGCCAAAGCAATAGCCCACCAGCAGCATGCGGATCAGCAACTCGGGATCGACGGAAGGGCGACCAGTATGACTGTAAAAATCCGCCAAATGATTGCGGATACTACTCAGGTCAACAAATCGATCAATCGACCGCAGCAGATGATTGTCCGGGACATGTTCCTCCAGGGAGAACTCATAGAACAGCTCAGCCTGAGTTTCCTGTTTTGGTCCCATCATCATCCAAACTCCCATTCAATAAGAGAATTGAATCAGCCAGATGGCCTTCGATCAAGACAGAGTTTTTCAACAGAATACGGGCTGCTGTCCAGCCCCAATTCTATGGGCCAGTTTTGAGCAAGGTTTCTGGAACGGGCGGTCGCATGTTTAGAGCCTGATGGGGTCTGACACGATTGTACTGTCTAAGCCAGGTATTGATGACGATCTGAGCCTGTTTGGTGGTGTGGAACCATTCTGCGTTGAGGACTTCCCGGCGCAGAGTGCCATTGAAGCGCTCGTTGTATCCATTCTCCCAAGGTGATCCCGGGTAGATTTGGATCGGCTTAATGCCCACCTTTCTTAACCAGGTCTGCAGGGCCGTTGCGATGAACTCCGCGCCGTTGTCGGAACGGATGTGTTCGGGCTTCCCGTGCCGCAATAAGAGTGGGTAGAGCGCATCCAGCACGTCTGCGCTGTTCATCTTCGGCTTGACCGCTACGCAGAGCGCCTCACGGGTATACTCATCCAGCACCGTCAGCATCTTGTAGCTCTGTCCGTTGCTCAGCTTGTCGTGGACAAAGTCAATGCTCCAGATGTGATTGGGATGTTGCGGTCGGAGCCGGATGATCGAGCTGTCCTTGTGGTACAGCCGTTTGCGTTTCTTGTGCCGTTGTGGGAGCTGCAAGCCTTCTTCGCGCCATAGTCGTTCGATCTTTTTATGATTGACTGCCCAGCCTTCGACACGCAGCAGCTCGGCGACCTTGCGGTAGCCGTAGCGCCCATACCGTTTGGCCAATCGGATCATCGCCAGACGTAACGCCTCATCATCCTTTGGCGCTGCGCGGTATTGCAGCGTGCTCCGCGCCAATCCAATCACGCGACAGGTGCGCCGTTCAGAGGTTGCCAGCTTTTGTCGGGTGTGGACCACGGCCTGACGAAGCTGGTCTGCCGTCAGGCCTTTGGCTTTAGATAATCAAGGCTCTCCTTGAGAATGAGTTTGTCCAGTTCAAGCTCAGCCACGATTTTCTTGAGCCGATCATTCTCTTTCTGCAGCGCCTTCAGATTGGCCATCTCAGATCGTCCCATCCCACCAAACCGCTTGCGCCATGTGTAATAGGTCGCATCACTGACACCAGCCGTTCTGCACGCCGTCGCGACATCCGAACCAGATGCCAGGCCCAGCTCAATCTCGCGCAAAAGCCGCAGAATATCTTCGTCCGAATACCGTTTCCGCGCCATCAATCCCGTCTCCAAAACTAAGCCAACTGTGGCACAGTTTTAGGGGGCCAAGACAATCCACCGATCCGTTCGGCTCGTTCTCGCCATTGCGCGTCAGCGCGATCAAGCGATAGGAGAGTGTGTTTTGCGCGTTCCGCACCCCGCGGAAATCCAG
>NZ_JBQFOD010000036.1:0-2629 GCF_056533095.1 Ruegeria sp. H3
CGGTCTCTCCCGAGCGTCTCAACCGTCTCTCCGGCCCGTCTCCGCCATCTCTAGCGTCCCAACAACAACCTCAGCTGCGCCGGTGAAGGGGTATTTACGGATTAGGTCAGACACCTGCAACCCCCATTTTGAAAAAACTTCACATTTCTCGGCAGAAACTTGTCCAGGTTAATGAAAACAACAGGTTAGCTTCAGAAACTTCGCAGAAAACCTGCTGACCCATTGCTTCGATCCCAGCAAAGACCAACCATCCAGTGGATTCGTACCCAATGCTTGGTATGCACACCAGAGCCGGGTCAAAGAAAACGCCGCCCGAGTCTCCTCGGGCGGCACAACTTGCTTGAATAATAGTAGGCTTACTTCAGATCGAAGCGGTCCGCGTTCATCACCTTGTTCCAGGCCGAGACAAAGTCACAGACGAATTTGCCCTCGGCACCGGCCTGACCGTAGACCTCGGCCAACGCCCGCAATTGCGAGTTCGAACCAAAGACCAGATCGACACGAGTGCCTGTCCACTTGACCTCGCCACTCGTGCGGTCGCGTCCTTCGTATACGCCTTTGCCAGACGGCTTCCATTCTGTGCTCATGTCCAGAATGTTGGTGAAGAAGTCTGTACTGAGCGTTCCAACACGATCTGTAAACACGCCATGTTTGCTGTCGCCAAAGTTGGCGCCCAGTACACGCAGACCGCCCACAAGCGCTGTCATCTCGGGTGCTGACAGAGTCAGCAGCTGTGCACGGTCGACCAACAGCTCTTCGGGCGAAACAGTGTAATCAGCCTTCTGATAGTTACGGAATCCGTCAGCGGCAGGCTCCATCACGGCGAAACTGTCCACATCCGTCTGCTCTTGCGTCGCATCGGTGCGGCCCGGAGTGAACGGTACCTCGACATCCTGACCACCAGCTTTCGCTGCCTGTTCGACACCTACAGCGCCGGCCAGAACGATCACATCGGCCAGAGACACTTTCTTGCCCCCAGACTGCGCATCGTTGAACGCAGACTGAACGCCTTCCAGTGCGCCCAACGCCTTGGACAGTTTCATCGGCTCGTTCACATCCCAGTCTTTCTGCGGCGCAAGGCGGATACGGGCCCCGTTGGCACCACCGCGCTTGTCCGAACACCGGTATGTCGAGGCCGAGGCCCACGCGGTCGAGACCAGCTCGGATACCGACAGGCCGGTGGCGGCGATCTTGGCTTTAAGGTCGGCAACATCCGCATCATCGACCAGATCGTGATCGACGGCTGGGACGTTGTCTTGCCACAACAGCTCCTCGGTCGGGGCTTCTGGGCCGATATAGGCCGCGCGTGGGCCCATGTCGCGGTGGGTCAGTTTGAACCAGGCGCGCGCGAACGCATCTGCGAACTCGTCCGGGTTCTCGTGGAAGCGCTTCGAGATCGGGCCATAGATCGGATCCATGCGCATCGCCATGTCGGCGGTGGTCATCATGGTTTTGACCTTCTTCGACGGATCATGCGCCTGTGGGGCCATATCTTCTTCTTTGACGTTCACCGGCTCCCAGATCCACGCGCCCGAAGGGCTTTTGGTCAGGTTCCAGTCATAGCCGAACAGCAGGTCGAAATAGCCGTTGTCCCATTTGATCGGGTTCGCGGTCCACGCGCCCTCAATGCCCGAGGTGGTGGTGTCGTCACCCTTGCCTGATCCAAATTTGTTGATCCAGCCAAAGCCCATCTCTTCAATCGGCGCGGCCTCTGGATCGGGACCAACCAGATCAGGATCACCCGCACCATGCGCCTTACCAAAGGTGTGGCCACCTGCGACCAGAGCGACGGTTTCTTCGTCATTCATCGCCATCCGGCCAAAGGTGTCGCGAATATCCCGACCCGAAGCCAGCGCATCAGGCTGCCCGTCTGGACCTTCGGGGTTCACATAGATCAGGCCCATCTGCACAGCGGCCAGCGGGTTTTCCAGATCGCGTTCACCCGAATAACGACTGTGCGGATTGTCGGTCGGGGCCAGCCATTCGGTTTCCGAGCCCCAATAGATGTCTTCCTCGGGGGCCCAGATGTCTTCGCGACCACCAGCGAAACCAAAGGTCTTACCACCCATTGATTCAATCGCGCAGTTACCCGCCAGGATCATCAGGTCGGCCCAGGAAATCTGGTTGCCGTATTTCTGCTTGATCGGCCACAGCAGACGACGCGCTTTGTCGAGGTTGCCGTTGTCCGGCCAGCTGTTCAAGGGTGCAAAGCGTTGGTTACCAGTCGAAGCTCCGCCACGGCCATCCGCCGTACGATAGGTCCCCGCGCTGTGCCAGGCCATCCGGATGAAGAAGCCACCATAATGGCCGTAATCTGCGGGCCACCAGTCCTGTGAATCCGTCATCAACGCATAAAGTTCGTCTTTCAGCGCCTTCATATCCAGCTTCTGGAATTCTTCGGCATAGTCGAAGTCAGCATCCATCGGGTTCGAAGCTGGCGCATGCTGATGCAAGATCGACAGGTTCAGCTGATTGGGCCACCAGTCACGATTTGATCGTGTCCCGGCACCATGCATCACGGGGCATCCGCCCGTTTTGGGGTTATCACTTCCATGCATATCGATCTCCAATGCTGGCTGAGGACTTGCGGCTTTGCGCGCTAAAACTTGCAATCAACAAGATCACAGAC
>NZ_JBQFOD010000037.1:0-1892 GCF_056533095.1 Ruegeria sp. H3
TAGATTACTCATGTTATACCCCTGAAACTCAGGGGTTTGAATCACGCAGCCGAGATGACGGCAACCAAATTAATGGGTCCAGAACCTAGGCAATCGTTTTCACACGCCGACGCTCAATTGAGAACTCAGCGGTTCAAATTGAAAATCGCTACAAAAGTTTGGGCTCTATTGCGGCTGTCCTCAGCGCTTCAGCTTGCTTAGCATCTCGAAAGAAGGAGTAATGTGCCGGACTCCCTGCCAAATCTATCTGGTCAGAGATTATTTCTATTGCCTTGTCTATGATCGCAGGACGTTCCTGTTTCGCAACCGATGGTCCAAGCAGATTGCAAAGCATCAGGACGTGAAAAATGCCATAGGTTAGGAACGTATTTTGTGTTCGGTGTTTTCCGCGAATTCGGATGTCATCTTGGACAATTCTCTTACGTTCGTCGATTAGCTCAAACCACTCTAATGCCTCGACAAGAACGGGGACACTCACACTTCCAAATACGTTGTAGTAGAGGTCAGTAAAGATTACGTCCGAGTCTCTCTTTGCTCTAACCGGGTCGTGATGCACATAGCTAAGCAAGATTTGACCAGCCTTGAGGGCATCCAAGTGGGTTTCATTTTCGTCATAGTCGTCCTGAAAACCCCTCTTTCGCATATAGAAAATTCCGACGTCGCGAAGGTCCTTCTCTAACTTTCTTTGAATATCATCATTTGCCCTTAGATCACGCGGATTTATACGGCTTTGATTGTTTGTAGAAACAGCAATTCTTGCAATCAGATCAGGGTCTTCAGTTTCAAACACCCTGAACAGCACAGATAACTTCTCAAACTTCGACATATCTGGATAGTAGTCTTTGATGGCATCAAAAATAGCGGAACATGTCTGTGCCCCGTTGACGATACTCATTCTCTTGATGCCGATCTTTGGCATATCCGACGCGTTACGATTGACCCGGCATTGCGAGCCTACAATGGTGATGCCGTTATTGAGGGAGGCAAAATTAGTGTTGTCACTCGATGCTGCAGTCTTAAATATTTCTTTGTTTACAGGGTTGTTTAGGCCGAGAAAGCCCCGGACGTTCATATTGAAAAGCGTGTAGTCAATCTTTTTGTCGTCTCGCATGTCGCGGAGGAGTTTGTATAGTTCGAGACCGGAAATGTAGCCGACCACGCTACGCAATTCCGTATTCCCCGACTCAAGCACTCCTGTATCACGCGCATAAAAAACGTGATTTGTCCTGCTGCTGTGTGAGTTCAAGCAGAATTCAACTACTTCATCTAAGTGAAATTCTTCTACCTGAACGTCTTCGCGCTCAAGAGACCGTGTGCAAGGAGACAGTTGTTGCTGATTGCATGGCATTCCATTCCCTACAAGCCAGAGTTTAAAGGAAGGGAACTCCCGATTTACGATGTCTCTTATCTCAAGAATTTTCTGCTCAAGCTTGGGGTTGACGAGTTTGTCGAGAACACATTTTTTGTCCTTCAAGATTTCAAAAAACCTGAGTACTTTTTCCGCGCTGCTATGCGGGAAAGGATTTGCTGCTTTCCTCTTGCTTTCGAACACTTTTGATTGGAGCAGGTGAATGACGGGCTCATCGCCTCGACGATCAATATGAATTGCATCAACGCCGCAGTCATTGCCTCCATCTGTGAACGCCTCGTCAATCGCCACTTTCTCACAATAGAATCTGTGTGTGAGAAAGATGTGGATTAGAGCCTGACTTCTTTGTTGGACTTCCTGGCTGGCAATTAGACGGTCAATTCGTTCGTTCAGCCGATCAAATTCATCTTCATTGAATGTTCTCATAAAAAACCTAGGTTCTGGACCCATTAATTTGGTTGCCGTCATCTCGGCTGCGTGATTCAAACCCCTGAGTTTCAGGGGTATAACATGAGTAATCTAT
>NZ_JBQFOD010000038.1:0-1878 GCF_056533095.1 Ruegeria sp. H3
TAATGAAAAACCCCAACTCCAAGCGCGGAGATGGGGCTTTTCCAGTGACATCAACTGCCACCCTAGCAAGTCCAGTTGATGCCACAGGATGCCCTGTGCCGACAAGACAAAACGAACGCCGGTACTACTGGTCGCCCCTGAGCCACTCGGTGGAACGGGTGATCGTGCGGAAAGGACGGATTGAGCATGGCTGAAATGTCCATTTCCAAGTCGATCAATGCCGGTCACGACAGGGAGCCGCACACTGGCCCTCTTTCGCGAACCGATCATCGGGAAACTGCTGAGAACTACAGCGGTGAACTCTTTCGCTACGGTGTTTATCGCGTCGCCGTATGCCGGGACGGTATCCAATGGCTGTTTCAGCGCCAGAGACCCCAATTTCCGACCGGGGGAGCGGCGTGGGACACGCTCGGGTACTGTGTATCCAAATCCAGCCTCACCCGACTCGTCCGGGCGCATATCGGCTGTGACATTCCTGAACTGGATGCATTGCCCGCGCGTTTCCAGCGGAGGTGTCGCGATGAGTAGGCGGCGGTCTCCCAAAGGCAAACGGTCGGATGAGGGCCAGTTCGTTTATCTGCCCTACGCCATAATCAAGTCCCCGGCGTGGCGAGCGTTGTCTGGGCCTGCTGTGAAGCTCTGGCTGGAGCTTCATACCCGCTTCAACGGCGGCAACAACGGCAAAGTGTTCCTGTCGATGAACGAGGCGGCAGAGATCCTGGGATTGGGCAAGGCCACTGTTCAGCGTGCCTTCGACGATCTGCAGGACAAAGGCTTCCTCGTGCTGAAGCAGGAAGGCAACTGGTATCACCGTCGCGCCCACGAATGGCGGCTGACGACCAAGGCGACGCAGACCCGATCCGGCAAGAAAGCAGCCACCAATGACTGGCGGTTCTGAGACGGACCCGTCAGCAACTTCTGTGGTTCCGTTCGAGAACCCAAAGACTTTCCATGGTTCCAAATCAGAACCCGTCAGATCGATTTTGCGTCGGTCCATCGGTTCTGAATCGGAACACTAATACTAACCACTCCCTGTTACGCGAGGCGGACATGAGCAAGACACAGAAAGACAAAGGCAACGATCTGCAGACAAAGGGCTTCAACCTCACGGATGCGGAGACCAATGCGATTGCGGATTTTAAGGAACGAAAGAAATCACGCGTTCGGGCACCGGACATCAAGTTGGACTTCGATGAAGATACACGCAGGCTCACGGTTGGGCACAAGGGAAAAGACCCAAAGGCGGCATGTGCCTTGGCCATGCATGAGCTCGGCACGGCGGATTACCGGTTCTTCGAAGGTGTCATGGACCAGGTGGCTGTGCTCGGACAACAAGGCAGCTCAGTCTCCGAGACCGCATCCAATTTCGTGATGTCGGTTGTTGCAGGTATCCGGCCAGAGGATGAGATCGAAGCGATGCTGGCCATTCAAATGGGCGCGATCCACCAGGCGACGATGATGATGGCGCGCAGGCTCAATCACGTCGAAACCCTCCCTCAGCAAGACTCGGCTGAAAGGGCACTGAATAAACTTGCGCGGACCTTCGCGAGCCAGATTGAAACCCTGAAACGGTACCGCTCCAAGGCAGATCAGACCGTCCGCGTCGAACGCGTCGAGGTCAAAGAAGGTGGGCAGGCCATTGTCGGCAACGTCCAAAACGGGGGGCGGTCGGATGACAAAAAATGACGATAACCTCATGGACCCTACGAAAAGACTCAATGATGCGCCCAGATGCACCGCCACAGCCAAGTCCACTGGCAAGCGGTGCCGTGCCCCCGCCGTTCAAGGTTGGAGTGTTTGTCGCATGCATGGGGCCAGAGGTGGGCATGCTGCTGGGCCAAGCCATCCGTCATGGAAGCATGGGGAACGGTCGCAGAG
>NZ_JBQFOD010000039.1:0-1049 GCF_056533095.1 Ruegeria sp. H3
ATGGCAAAGGAAAAGTTTGAGCGTACAAAACCGCACGTCAACATCGGCACGATTGGCCACGTTGACCACGGCAAGACGACGCTGACCGCAGCAATCACCAAGTATTTTGGTGACTTCAAAGCGTATGACCAGATTGACGGTGCGCCGGAAGAGAAAGCGCGCGGCATCACCATCTCGACCGCCCACGTGGAATACGAGACCGACAACCGCCACTATGCGCATGTCGACTGCCCCGGCCACGCCGACTACGTCAAGAACATGATCACCGGTGCCGCTCAGATGGACGGCGCGATCCTGGTTGTGAACGCCGCTGACGGCCCGATGCCGCAGACGCGTGAGCACATCCTGCTGGGCCGCCAGGTTGGCATCCCGAAGATGGTCGTGTTCATGAACAAAGTTGACCAGGTTGATGACGAAGAGCTGCTGGAACTGGTGGAAATGGAAATCCGCGAGCTGCTGTCTTCGTATGAATACCCCGGCGACGATATTCCGATCATTGCAGGTTCGGCTCTGGCCGCGATGGAAGGCAACAACCCGGAAATCGGCGAAGAGAAGATCAAGGAACTGATGGCGGCTGTTGATGAGTATATCGACACCCCCGAGCGTGCTGTCGACCAGCCGTTCCTGATGCCGATCGAAGACGTGTTCTCGATCTCGGGCCGTGGTACCGTTGTGACCGGCCGTGTTGAGCGTGGCGTGATCAACGTTGGCGACGAGATCGAAATCGTCGGCATCCGCGACACCAGCAAAACCACCTGCACCGGCGTTGAAATGTTCCGCAAGCTGCTGGACCGCGGTGAAGCAGGCGACAACATCGGCGCCCTGCTGCGTGGTGTGGATCGTGACGGCGTTGAGCGTGGCCAGGTTCTGTGTAAGCCGGGTTCGGTTACACCGCACACCAAGTTCGAAGCCGAAGCCTATATCCTGACCAAGGAAGAAGGCGGTCGTCACACCCCGTTCTTCGCGAACTACCGTCCGCAGTTCTACTTCCGTACAACTGACGTGACCGGCACCGTGACCCTGGCGGAAGGCACCGAGATGGTCATGCC
>NZ_JBQFOD010000040.1:0-968 GCF_056533095.1 Ruegeria sp. H3
CATCCTGTGGCATCAACTGGACTTGCTAGGGTGGCAGTTGATGTCACTGGAAAAGCCCCATCTCCGCGCTTGGAGTTGGGGTTTTTCATTAAATTACCTCCGGACGGTCCTCTAACCATCCGCGGATCAAACTTTCTGGCCAACCAACAGCTTTTGCGGTCAGCCTTACTGGGCGAGGAAATTCTCCCCGACTCATCATGTCGTAAATTGTGCTGCGGCTCAGGCCGGTGATTTCTTCAACTTCAGTGCGTCGGTAGTGCTTTTCCAACATCTCGGTTGCCTCCTGCATCGGGTGGAACATGCAGGAATTTTGCGTAATCAAGACTTTAGTAAAAAGACGTCGCGATTAGGAAATGCGTTTCGAAACGGTGTACTGATTCATTGATTTCGTTTTCGGCCTGGTTTTCCAATTTCAGGCCGAAGACTTCGGGCACTGGACCAGGCTCTGTCAAAACTGCGAAAAGAAAGTGAATTCCCCAATCGAGTTTGCATCTCTGCGCGAGTAAATTGCTCGCCCCTATCAAGAGCTTTCACTATTAGTTCGGTCACTCTTGTCTCACTTATTTCATCCGGCTCATCGGTGTTGGGATTTTTGAAGGCATTTTTGAAAGCGTTGAAGTCCTCAACTTTGAAGACCACCGAGCAGCCAACGAATCTGCCCATATCAAGATCCGGCCCGGACCTCGCCTGGCGATATCGTTCAATAGAGAGGCCCATCTGTGCGACCATCAGAACAACCATACCCAAAAGTGACAGATAGAATGACCTGAAGTAAATTGATGTATCGGTCAACGACGAACCGCTTAAGAAATCAATTGTGTCAAACAGGATAAAAACCAAAACAAATAACATCAAAAAAATTGAAGATAGCATTAGTGCCCTAGGCTCCAGACTCATTGATTTACAGCCAGAACAGTACGGTAGCTGCTAGAGCGATGGCCGAAAGGAATACCTTTGGGCATCTGTCA
>NZ_JBQFOD010000041.1:0-849 GCF_056533095.1 Ruegeria sp. H3
TAGGCTCCAGACTCATTGATTTACAGCCAGAACAGTACGGTAGCTGCTAGAGCGATGGCCGAAAGGAATACCTTTGGGCATCTGTCATATCGGTTTGCGACGCGCCGCCAATCCTTCAGGCGTCCGAACATGATCTCGATGCGGTTGCGTCGTTTGTAGCGGCGCTTGTCGTATCGGACAGGCTTGTCGCGTGATTGTCGACCTGGGATGCAGGGCTTAATTCCCCTGTCATTAAGGGCTTCGCGGAACCAGTCTGCGTCATAGCCTCGATCTCCCAGCAGCCAGTCAGCCGATGGCAGACTGTTCACCAGAGCCTTGGCGCCCGTGTAATCGCTGACCTGGCCTGCGGATATGAAGAAGCGGATGGGGCGTCCGAGGCTGTCAGCAACAGCGTGCAGTTTCGTATTCATGCCACCCTTGGTACGCCCGATCAGCCTGCCGCGCCCCCTTTTTCAACCGCAGGCTGGAGGCTGTGCGGTGCGCTTTGAGGTATGTAGCGTCAATCATGATGGTCTTATGATCGGTTCCCTCCGCAGCCAGCCCGGTCATGATCCGAGCGAACACACCCATATCGCTCCACCGTTTCCAACGGTTGTACAGTGTCTTTGGTGGTCCATATTCACGTGGCGCATCGGACCAACGTAACCCATTGCGGTTGATGAAAATAATCCCGCTCAATACACGACGATCATCAACTCTCGGCTTGCCATGGCTCTTTGGAAAGTAAGGCTGAAGCCGCGCCATCTGCTCGTCGGTCAGCCAGAATAGATTACTCATGTTATACCCCTGAAACTCAGGGGTTTGAATCACGCAGCCGAGATGACGGCAACCAAATTAATGGGTCCAGAA
>NZ_JBQFOD010000042.1:0-820 GCF_056533095.1 Ruegeria sp. H3
CCGGTGCTGTCAGACGAATTCGAACCAGTCTCAGTTTGCCGCGGAAACCGCGAACCTATCCGGAACAAAGCTAACGCCACTCGGCAAGAGCGGCGGCGCGGGTCAGCTTGAAGGTGTCTCGGCTGGCCAGCGATCTTTCCTGATTGAAGTGGTTGTAGACAGAGGAATGGACAGAGGCGAATTTCTGTAAACTTCGCATGCGCCTGAACCGTTGCATCGCGCGTTCGCGTCGTCGAAACGGCAGGTGCGAGTTCTCGACGCGGTTGTTGAGCCACGTTCCTGTCAGCTGTTTTCCAGCGCGCCCATTTCTCTGAGAGCAGCCCGGTACGATGCGAAGCGATCTGTGACGACGTTTTCCGCTTTGCCGTGTCGCTGCATCAGTTTCCTGAGAAATTTCAGTGCTGCAGCTTTGTTTCGGCGTTTGGTGACGACGGCCTCAAGCACCTCGCCTTCATGATCAACGGCCCGCCAAAGATAATGCCGCTTGCCATTCACCTTCACGAAAACCTCGTCAACGTGCCACTTCGATTTTGAAAAGGCTCGGAGTTGCTGAACCCGTTTTCTTCGGATCTCTGATGCAAACATAGGGCCAAACCTGTTCCACCAATATCGGACAGTTTCGTGACTCACGTCGATGCCTCGCTCGTGCAACAGATCTTCGACATTTCGAAGCGAGAGCTGGAGACGGATATACAGCATCACCGCAAGGCGGATGATCTCTGGGCTGGTTTTGAAGTACTTGAAAGAGGCAGGTCTGGTCATAGGAAAAAGCTACGCAACACCCCTGCCCCGCTCAACCAAAGTTCTTCTGACAAGACCC